>CAZVLI010000913.1:1366-1997 GCA_964627965.1 uncultured Rhodospirillales bacterium | reverse complement strand
TGAATCCGTCCGGCGCCGCCGGGCTGATGCAGATCATGCCGCGCACAGCGGATTTCGTGCACGGCCGCTCGCTGGCGGGCGCGCGCTGGCGCATGCTGGAGCCGGCCTTCAACCTGGAACTGGGCCAGCGATACCTCGAACATCTTCTGCGCGAGCCGCGCATCGACGGTGGCCTGATCCAGACCATCGCCGCCTACAATGCCGGCCCCGGCAACCTCGCGCGCTGGCTGCGCGATGTCGCCCACGGTGACGACCCGCTGCTGTTCATCGAACTGATCCCGACGCGGCAGACCCGCCGCTACGTCCGCCGCGTGCTCGCCGACGTGATGCTTTACCGCGTGCGGATGGGCCAGCCGACGCCAGAATTGCTGGACATCGCCCAGGCCCGATGGCCACGCTACGAGTCCGTGGACGAGGAGGGCAAACATGCCTGGAATCGATGAGAGCCTGCCGTTCCGCCCGGTGAACATCGCGGTCCTGACGGTGTCCGACACCCGGACCTTCGACGATGACCGCTCCGGCGATACGCTGGAGGAGCGCCTGAAGGCGGCTGGCCACGTGCTCGCCGACCGCAAGATCTGCAAGGATGACCAGGACAGCATCGTTGCCCAGCTCAAGGCCTGGATCGCCG
>CAZVLI010000913.1:0-1356 GCA_964627965.1 uncultured Rhodospirillales bacterium | reverse complement strand
AAAGGTCTGTGCCAAGCGTAAGGTGTGGATCGGCGACCCGAACGTGGAAGTGGTGATCTCCACCGGCGGCACCGGCGTCACCGGCCGCGACGTCACGCCGGAGGCCTTCGCCGAGGTCTACGAGAAGGAGATCGCCGGCTTCGGCGAGCTGTTCCGCTACCTGAGCTACCAGAAGATCGCCACCTCGACCGTGCAGTCGCGCGCGACCGGCGGCGTCGCCTCCGGCACCTACCTGTTCGCGCTGCCCGGCTCGCCCGGCGCCTGCAAGGACGGCTGGGACGGCATCCTCAAGGACCAGCTCGACATCCGCCACAAGCCCTGCAACTTCGCCGAACTGCTTCCAAGGCTCAGGGAGCACGAGGCGGCGGAGTAGCGACGGACGAACGTGCCGAACGGCAATTCGTTCTTTATTTGTTCTCACGGTGTGATATCGTCGTCTCATGCGGGACGACGGCACACAGGCACATCCGGAGCGGCGGCGCGGGCGCGGCGCTGTGTCCAACGCGTCGGGGCGGTTCGAGCCGCTGAGCCGCGAGAATTTCGACGACGGCTGGGGTAGCCTGGACGAGACGCCGGCGCCACTGCGCACCGAGGTCACGCGCGACACGTCGAAGTCGATCATCGCCACCAACGAGTCGCCCGACATCGGCTTCGACCGTTCCATCAACCCCTATCGCGGCTGCGAGCACGGCTGCATCTATTGCTTCGCGCGGCCGACGCATGCCTATCTCGGCCTGTCGCCAGGGCTGGATTTCGAGAGCCGGCTGTTCATCAAGCCGGACGCGCCGGCGCTGCTGGAGAAGGCGCTCTCCCGACGCGGCTACCAGTGCCGGCCGATCGCGCTCGGTACCAACACCGATCCCTACCAGCCGCTGGAGAAGCGGCTCGGCATCACGCGCGAGGTGCTGAAGGTGCTGGCCGCCTTCAACCACCCGTTCTCGATCGTCACCAAGTCGAACCTGGTGGCGCGCGACATCGACGTGATAGCGCCGATGGCGCGGCGCGGCCTGGCCAAGGTCTGTATCTCGGTAACCAGCCTGGACCGCAAGCTGGCGCGGCGCATGGAGCCGCGCGCGCCGACGCCGCAGCGCCGGCTGGAAGCCCTGGCGGCGCTGTCTGAGGCGGGCGTGCCGACCGGTGTGATGCTGGCGCCGCTGATCCCGGCGCTGAACGACATCGAGCTGGAGAAGATCCTGCAGGCCGCGGCCGAGACCGGCGTGCGCGAGGCGTCCTACATCTTCCTGCGCCTGCCGCTGGAGATCAAAGAGCTGTGGAAGGAATGGCTCGCCGAGCACTACCCGGATCGCGCCGAGCGTGTCTCCAGTCTGATCCGGCAGAGCCGGGGCGGGCGTGACT
>CAZVLI010000912.1:0-1999 GCA_964627965.1 uncultured Rhodospirillales bacterium | reverse complement strand
GGCGGCAGCGGCTGGCGCCGTCTCCTCAACCGCGCCGTGCATCTGCTGCGGCCCAATACCAAGGCCGGCAGCCGGCGCAACATCGCCGACCACTACGACCTCGGAAACGATTTCTACGCCGCCTGGCTCGACGGCACGATGACCTACTCCTCGGCCGTCTACGCCGAAGGCGGCAACAGCCTGGAGGCGGCACAGACCGAGAAGTACCGCCGGCTTGCCGAGCTGCTGCAGGACCGACCGGAGCACCATGTGCTGGAGATCGGCTGCGGCTGGGGCGGCTTCGCGGAGTATCTCGGCGGCACCGTCGGCGCCAAGGTCACCGGCATCACCATCAGCGCCGAGCAGCACGCCTACGCCACCGAGCGGATCGCCAAGGCCGGCCTGGACGACCGCGTCGAGATCAGACTCTGCGACTACCGCGACACCGAGGGCAGCTTCGACCGCGTCGCCTCCATCGAGATGATCGAGGCCGTGGGCGTGCAGTTCTGGCCGCGCTACTTCCAGACGCTGCGCGACAGACTGCGCCCCGGCGGCCGCGTGGCGCTGCAAGCGATCACCATCGACGAGCGCTACTACGACAACTACCGATCGAGTCCGGACTTCATCCAGCGCTACATCTTTCCCGGCGGCATGCTGCCGACGCCGACGATCATTCGCGACCAGGCCGCGACCGTCGGGCTGGCCTGGGCCGACGACCACCGCTACGGCCAGGACTACGCCCGCACCCTGGGCGAGTGGCACGACCGGTTCCGCGAGGCATGGCCGTCGCTGGAAACGCTGGGCCGCTACGACGACCGCTTCAAGCGCATGTGGGACTACTACCTCGCGTATTGCCGCGCCGGTTTCCTGGTCGGCTTCACCGACGTGCACCAGATCGCGCTGGCCCGTGACTGAGCTGGCCGTTGACTGAAGCGGGGGCGCGCCTGCCCTTCGGCTGGCTCGCTGCCTATGCGCTCCCCGGCGTGCCGCTGGCGGCGCTCACCCTGCCCGCCTACATCTACCTGCCGGCCTTCTATGCCGAGGACCTAGGCCTTGGTCTGGCGCTGGTCGGCGGCCTGCTGCTGGTCGCGAGGCTGTTCGACGTGGTCACCGATCCCGTCGTCGGGGCACTGTCGGACCGCTGGCAAGGGCGTTGGGGCCGGCGTCGCCCTTGGCTGATCATCGGCCTGCCGCTGGTCGTCGTGGCGATGGACCTGCTGTTCGTGCCGCCCGACGACGTTGGCGCTGCGCACCTGCTGATCTGGACCCTGGTGCTCTACCTCGGCTGGACCGTGATACAGCTCCCCTACGCGGCCTGGGGCGCGGAACTGTCGGCCGACTACCACGAACGTAGTCGGATCGTCGGAGCCCGCGAGGCTTGTATCGTCGTTGGCACGGTGCTGGCGGCCGCGCTGCCGACCATCCTCCCCGAGCTGCGCGACGGCATCACCGGCGACGCGCGGCGCGAGAGCCTGGCGGTCATCGCCGTCTTCACCGCCTTCGCGCTGCCGCTCACCGTGCTGGCGGCGGTCTGGTTCGTGCCCGAGCCGCCGCCCGTGGCCACCAAGCCGGTGCGGCTGCTGCCCGGCCTGCGGTTGATCGCGAAGAACGCGCCATTCCGTCGCCTGCTGATCGCCTACCTGCTGAACGGCACGGCCAACGGCATGACCGCGACGCTGTTCCTGCTGTTCGTCAGCCACGGGCTTGGGATGCCGGAGAATGCCGGCCCGCTCCTGCTGGCCTACTTCGCCGCCGGCATCGTGTCCGTGCCGCTGTGGGTGCGGATTTCCTACCGTGTCGGCAAGGCAAGCGCCTGGGCCGCCGCGCTCGGCCTGACCAGCCTGTTCTTCCTCGCCGTGCCGTTCCTGGGGCCTGGCGACTTCTGGCCGTTCCTGGCGGTGGCCTTGCTGTCGGGGCTCGGCAACGGGCTGGGCGCCGGTATTTTCATGACACTGGGCGGCGACCTCGCCCCCGCCACCGAGCGCAGCGAGTTTCTTGGCGTGTGGCGCCTGGTCGGGGA
>CAZVLI010000911.1:0-2000 GCA_964627965.1 uncultured Rhodospirillales bacterium | reverse complement strand
GGCTTGATGTTGACGGCCATCGGTACCAAAACGGTTCAACCAGTACGATGGTCTTGCACGGCCAGGCGCATGGCGCGATCACCCAGGGTCTCGGCCAGGCTCTGCTCGAAGCCGTTCACTACGAACCGGCGGACGCGCAGCTCCTGAGCGGCTCGTTCATGGACTATGCGATGCCGCGCGCCACGACAGTGCCGTTCTTCGAGACCTTGATCCAGGAAGAGCCGGCCACGTCGCACCCGCACGGCATCCGCCCCGGCGGGGAAGGCGGCACGACACCGGCGCTCGCGTTGGTGGTCAATGCCATTGTCGATGCGCTGTCCGATCTCGGCGTGACCCATGTCGACATGCCGGCGACACCGGAGCGGGTGTGGCGGGCGATCCAGGCCGCCAGGTAGCTACTCCGCGGCTGCCTCGCCGGCAACCGTTGACGGTCGTGCCAGGACCAGCCGGAAGAAGCTGGTGCCGTCGCTGGCGAAGTTCAGCATCAGGTCGCCGCCCATCTCACGCATGATGGCGCGGCTGATCGGCAGGCCGAGGCCGGCGCCCTGGTCCCGCTCGCCGCTGCTGCCCCGGGCGAACTTCTCGAACACCATCGCGGCGTCGTCGCGACTCACGCCACCGCCATTGTCCAGGATATCGACGAGGACCCGGCCGCCTTCCACGCGTTGGCGGATGTCGATCCGTGGCGCCGACGACTCGTTGTACTTGATCGCGTTCGAGAGCAGGTTGATCAGCACCTGGCGCATGCGGTCGCCGTTCGCCCGCACGTAAACCGGTGCCTGGCTCGGCGCCACGTTGACCGTGACCCCCTTGGCGCGGGTCATGCCGGAGACGGCATCCACCGCCGCCTCGATGGCGGCGCGCACGTCCAGCGGCTCCAGCGCCACCGATGCGGTGCCGGCTTCCAGCCGGTTGATGTCGAGGATCTCGTCCAGCAGGCGAGTCAGGCGCAGGCTCTCGTCGTGGATGATCGACACGAACCGCTGCCGCTCGGCGTTCGAGACCGAATTGTCGCTCATCAGGATCTCGGAGAAGGAGCGGATCGAGGTCATCGGCGTGCGCAGTTCGTGACTGACCTGGGTCAGGAACTCGTCCTTCTGCGCATCGAGCGCACGCAGCCGCTCGTTGACGCTGCGCAACTGCTCGGCCGCGCGTTCCAGCTCGGCCGACTTCTCCGCCAGTTGGCGCGAGGTCTCGATCAGCTGCTGCGCCTCGTCGGCGATGTCGATCAGCTCGGTCATGCCGACGCTCTGCGTGCCGGTGATGCGGGTAATCATGGCGTGTGCCGAAGCCGCGCCAACCGAACCGGCGAGTTCACGTTCGAGCTGCGCGATCATCGCATCGGTGGGGTAGGGCAGGCCGCCGACGGCGCCCTGGCTCGCCGCCATGCTGCGGAACAGGCGCCGCGCCGGCTCGCCGCCGAGAATGCGCTGCGCCAGCACGAACAGGTCCTCCGCGTCGGCGGTGGCCACGGCCGTCCCCGACGGCTCGCCGCCGGCCGAGCGGTAGACGTCGACGAACAGCGCGCCCTGCAGTCGTTCCAGCGCGTCGGGCTCGGTCAGGCAGGAGACAACCACAAAGGCCAGTGCATTCGCGCCGATGCTCCAGATCACGGCGTGGACCAGCGGGTCCATGGCCGTGAGCCCGAACAGCGATTGCGGGCGTAGCGCGGCGATACCCCACGGTCCGTCGGCGAGGACCGAGGCACCGAAGACCACGTCGCCGCCGAAGCTGGGCAACAGCAGGGTGTAGGCCCACAGCGAGAAGCCGGAGATTAGTCCCGCCAGTGCGCCGGCCCGTGTCGCGCCGCGCCAGAACAGGCCGCCGAGCAGGCTGGGCAGGAACTGCGCCACGCCGACGAAGGCGATCAGGCCGATGGCGGCCAGCGCGTCGGAGCCGCCGCTAAGCCGGAAGCACAAGAAACCAAGGGCCAGGATACCGCCGATGCTGAAGCGCCTGGCCATCAACAAAAGTTTTCGAACGACGCCACTGAAGAAGTG
>CAZVLI010000910.1:0-2007 GCA_964627965.1 uncultured Rhodospirillales bacterium | reverse complement strand
GAGCGCTGCTTCAGCCACTCGACCAGCGCGGCCACGGTGGTCACGTCGGCCGGCGGCGCGACGTCCTCCTCGGCGACGCCGACCCGATCCTTCAGCCCGGCGAAATACATCACTTTCATGCCGGCGACCTTAGCACCTTCGCGCTACTCGGCGGGTGTCATGTGGCGCAGGCCGAGGCGCAGGTAGTCGTAGCCGGTGTACAGCGTGAGCACGGCGGCGATCCAAAGGCCGACGATGCCGATCGTCACCGCCGGGATCAGGTGCCAGGCCTCGTCGCCGGCGATCAGGAAGCCGATCGCCAGGATCTGCACCGTGGTCTTCCACTTGGCCAGCTTGCTGACCGGCAGGCCGACGCGCAGTTCGGCCAGATACTCGCGCAGGCCCGAGACCATGATCTCGCGGCACAGGATGATGATCGCCGGCAGGATGGTCCAATCGTCGATCCGGCCGATGTGCACCAGCATCAGCAAAGCCGCCGCGATCAGCAGCTTGTCGGCCACCGGATCGAGGAAGCGGCCGAAGCCGGAAACCTCGTTGCGGCTGCGCGCCAGATGCCCGTCCAGCCAGTCGGTCGCACCGGCGGCGCCGAACAGGCCGAGCGCGACCCAGTTGGACCACGGCGACGGCAGGTAGAACGCCGCGATCAGCGCGGGAATCACCAGGATCCGCGACAAGGTCAGCAGGTTCGGTAGCGACGTGATCATCAGGAGGTCCTGTCCGCGCGGAGTATAGCACCCACGTGTGGCGTCGATACCGTGGCCTCAACCGTCGGCGTGGAAAAAGTCGTAGACCTTTTGCGCCACGGTCGAGGAGATCCCCGGCACCTGCTGCAGGTCGGCCAGCGCCGCCTGCTCCACCGCGCGAGCCGAGCCGAAATGGTTCATCAGCAGCCGCTTGCGCCGTGGCCCGACCCCGGCGATCTGATCCAGCGCCGACTTGGTCAAGCCCTTGGCGCGGCGCGCGCGATGCGTGCCGATGGCAAAGCGGTGCGCCTCGTCGCGCAGGCGTTGCAGGAAGTAGAGCACCGGGCTGCGCGGCTCCAGCATCACCGGGGGCGCGTCCGGCAGGTACAGGTGCTCGCGCCCGGCGTTGCGGTCCGGTCCCTTGGCGATCGAGGCGACCGAGACCTCGTCGGCGATGCCGAGATCGTCGAACACCTCCCGGACCGCGTTGAGTTGGCCCAGGCCGCCGTCGATCAGCACCAGATCGGGCCAGACACCGGCGACGCGGGCATTCTCGCCATCCTCGTCGGCTTCGGCGTCGCGCGCCTTGATCAGGCGGGTGAAGCGGCGGCGCAGCACCTCGCGCATCATGCCGTAGTCGTCGCCCGGCTCCAGCTCGCTGTCCTTGATGTTGAACTTGCGATAGGCCGACTTCATGAAGCCGTCCGGGCCGGCGACGATCATCGCGCCGATCGAGTCGGTGCCCTGGATGTGGCTGTTGTCGTAGACCTCGATCCGCGCCG
The DNA here is from genome assembly GCA_964627965.1 of uncultured Rhodospirillales bacterium. Taxonomy (GTDB): domain Bacteria; phylum Pseudomonadota; class Alphaproteobacteria; genus JAVKFY01. The sequence continues at coordinate 542 of CAZVLI010000910.1, read as the reverse complement.
GCGGCGCCTCCAGCCGGAACAGTTCGGCCACGGCGTCGAGCAGCTTGCGCTGCGAGTCGCTTTCCGCCAGCCGGCGGCCCATCGCCTCGCGCGCGTTTAGCGCCGCGTTGTCGACCAGTTCGCGGCGTTCGCCGCGCTGCGGCGTGTGCACGCGCACCTTGCGCCCGGCCTTCACCGCCAGCGCCTCGGCCAGCAATTCCTGGTCCGGGATCGCCTCGTTCACCAGCACTTCGCGCGGCGGCGGCTTGTCGTCGTAGAACTGGCCGAGGAAGGCGGCGAGCACCTCGCCGGGCGTGTCCTCGCGGCCGTGCGCCGGGAAGTAGGCCCGGTTGCCCCAGTTCTGTCCGGCGCGGAAGAAGAACACCTGCACGCAGCTCTGCCCGGCCTGCTGGTGGATCGCCACCACGTCGGCCTCGGCCACAGACGACACGTTGATGCCCTGGTGGCTCTGGATATGCGCCAGCGCCTTCAGGCGGTCCCGGTAGCGCGCGGCCGTCTCGAAATCGAGATCGTCGGACGCCGCCTGCATCCGCGCCGACATC
>CAZVLI010000909.1:0-2008 GCA_964627965.1 uncultured Rhodospirillales bacterium | reverse complement strand
AGCAGGGCAAGGAAACGTCGACCAACCCGATCGCGTCGATCTTCGCCTGGACCCAGGGCCTGAAGCATCGCGGCAAGATGGACAACACCCCGGACGTCGAGGCCTTCGCCGAGGCTCTGGAGAAGGTCTGCGTTGCCACCGTCGAAGGCGGCCAGATGACCAAGGATCTGGCGATCCTGATCGGCCCGGAGCAGGAGTGGCTGACCACCAGCCAGTTCATGGAGGCGATCGACGCCAACCTGAAGAAGGAAATGGCGTAGCCGCGGGCAACGCCCCTGAACACGCTGACGATCCGCCGCGCCCCGTCCGATTTTTCGGACTGGGGCGCGGTTCTGGACCTGATCCTTCAGGCCTTCGACTACATGAACGCGCGGATCGACCCGCCGTCGTCGGCCCTGCGCATGACGGCGGCCTCGGTCGCCACCGACGCCGCCAAGGGCACGCTGTTCCTCGCCGAGCGCGACGGCGGCCTTGTCGGCTGCGTCTTCTGCACGCCGCAGGACGATGCGCTATACATCGGCAAGCTCGCGGTCCGTCCGGGCCTCCAGGGCCAGGGCATCGGCAAGCAACTCATGGCCGCCGCCGAGAACGAGGCACGCGCACAGGGTTTCCGGTTCATGGAACTCGGCACCCGCGTGGAGCTGACGGAGAACCAGGCGACATTCGCCAAGATGGGCTTCGTGAAGCACGCCGACTTCACCCATGACGGCTACGACCGCCCGACGAGCATCACCTACCGCAAGACGCTCTAGTCGTCCGACTTCGCCAGGCGCCGCCGGGCGACCGTTTCGACCGCCTCCCGCAGATCCGGAAAATCATCCATCACCCGGTAGAACTCGTGGCTCTCCAGCAACAAGAGCCGGCAGTCGGTGAGCGCGACGACGGTCGCGACCCGTGGCGTCCGGTCCAGCAAGGCAACCTCGCCGAAGAACTCGCCGCTGCCCAGCCGTGCCTGCGTGCCGTCGAGCATGATCTCGACCTGGCCGGAGACGATCACGTAGAGCGCGTCGCCGTCGTCGCCCTGGCGCATGATGGTGAAGCCGCGCGGCACCTCGCGGGCCCTTAGCAGGGTCGCGATGCGGGCGATGGCGGTGGCGTCGAGCCGGGCGAACAGCGGCACACGGGCCACCATGCCCCAGCTCACCACGAAGTCGCGCCGCTGCAGCTCGGTCATGAAGCCCGAGGCGACGATGGCGACGGGCAACGCGTAGACCGCAATGCCCAGGATCGCAATCAACCCGCCGAACAGCCGGCCCAGGGGCGTGATCGGCACCACGTCGCCATAGCCGACGGTGGTCAGCGTCGCCAGCGCCCACCACATTGCCGCCGGGATGGAGCCGAAATCCTCCGGCTGCGCGCGCCGCTCGATCAGGTACATCACCGCCGCGGCGCCCAGGATCAGCCCCAACATGACGATGAAGGTCGCGGTCAGCGCGCGCCGTTCCGCGCGCATCACCCGCCCCAGCGTCACCAGCCCGGCCGAGTAGCGCACCAGCTTCAGGATGCGGACCAGGCGGACGACGCGCAGCGCGGTCAACTCCGCGCCGACCACCGGCACCAGCAACGACGGCAGGATCGCCAGCGCGTCGATCACCATCACCGGCGAGCCGGCGAAGCGCAGCCGCGCCTTCCAACCCGGCAGCCGGTGCAGCGGCCCATGCTCGGTGCACACCCACAGCCGAAGCAGATACTCCAGCACGAACACGCCGACGCAGAAGGCTTCGAAAAGCCGGAGTTCGGCGTGCCAGTGCCGCGCCACCTCGGGGATCGTGTCGACCGCGACGGCGGCGACGTTCAGGACGATCAGCACCGTCAGGATGAAATCGACCGTACGGGCGCCCGGACTGCGCCGATCGCCCGCCTCCAGCAGGTCGAACAGCCGGTGCTTGAGAGTGTCCTCGGCGTCCGTATCGAGGCTCACGGGATCGGCCTCAGGCGGCGCCGGCGATCGCCTTCTCGACCGCGGCGATGGCCTCGTCGGCCGCCGCGCCGTCCGGCCCGCCGGCCT
>CAZVLI010000908.1:0-2019 GCA_964627965.1 uncultured Rhodospirillales bacterium | reverse complement strand
TGGGCGACACGTCGAGGTGTAGTGCCGGCAAAACCCGCTCGCACAGGTCACGCCGTGTCGGATCGACGCCGCCGCCACACGCCGCCAGCCAGAGACAGGCCAGCAGCACCGGCCACCGCAGAATCCGGATCAATCGACCAGCGCGCCGTAGACCAGCTCGCGCAACTGCTGGCGAAACGGCAGACGGTGTCGCGGGTTCTGAATCATGCCGATCGCGATCATGCGCTCGGCCGGGTCGATCCAGAAAGTCGTGCCCCAGTAGCCGCCCCAGCCGTAGTCGCCGACGGTCCCCGGCACGTCCGCCTTGTCGGTCCGGACCGCCACGCCATAGCCGAAGCCGTAGCCCACGCCGTAGCCGATACCGACGAAGCGCTCGGGCACGTCGCCAAGCTGATCGCGCGTCATCGCCGCCACCGTTTCCGGTCTGAGAAGGTCGCCACCGCCGGACAGCAGCATGCGGCAGAAGCGCAGGTAGTCTGCCGCCGACGAGATCAGGCCGCCGCCACCCGACAGCATCGCCGGCGGTTCGGTCGGATCGAAACCTCGTCCTGGCATCTGCGCCATCCGCGCGGCCTTGTCCGCCGGAAGCACGAAACCGGTGTCGGCCATGCCCAGCGGCGCGAAGATCTCCGCCGCCATGAACCGGTCGAGCGTCGTGCCGCCAGCGACCTCCACCAGCCGGCCGAGAACGTCGGTCGACCGGCCGTAGCGCCAGCGGGCGCCGGGATCGCTGGCCAGCGGCAGTTGCGCCAGGGCATCGGTCCAATCGTTCAGCGGACGCGTCTGCGGCCAGATGCCGGCGTCCGTGTACAACCTACCGAGCGGCGTCGACGGCGCGAACACGCCATAGATCATGCCCGACGTGTGGCGCAGCAGGTCGCGCGTCTGGATCGCCCGCGTCGCCGGGCGTGTCTTGCCCCCATACAGCAGCACGCGCGGCACGGCGAAGCCCGGCAGATGCTCGCCGATGGAGCGGTCGAGGCCGAGGTCGCCGCGCTCGACCAGCATCAGCGATGCGACCGACGTGATCGGCTTGGTCATCGAAGCGATGCGGAACAACGCATCGCGCGGCATTGGCACGTCGTCGCCCGGACGCAGACGACCGACCGCCTCGTGGTAGGCGACCTTGCCGTCCTTCTCGATCAGGACCACGGCGCCCGGATAGCGTCCGGCCGCCACGTCGGCCTCAAGGGCACGCGTCAACCGCGCCAGCCCGTCCGCCGACAGATTTTTCGCCAGCGCCGGAGCCGGCAGCAGCAAGAGAAGGATCAGGGCAGCGCGGCACAACCGCATCGATGGTCTCATGCGGCGGAGTGTATCACTCGCCCGCCGCCTGTTGCGCCTGCAGCGGCGCCACCTGAGCCTCCGTCTCGGTGCCGTACTCGGCGCGCACGACATAGAGCGGCCGGCGCTTGGTCTCTTCGAAGATGCGACCCAGATACTCGCCCAGCACGCCCAGCGTGATGAGCTGCACGCCGCCCAGGACCAGCACCACCACCATCAAGCTCGCATAGCCCGGCACGTCGACGCCGTAGATGATCGTGCGCAGGATCAGGATCGTGGCATAGAGGATGGCCAGCGCCGACACGACGAGGCCGATGTAGGTCCATATGCGCAGCGGTACCGTGGAGAAGGCGGCGATGCCTTCCAGCGCGAAGTTCCACAGCCGCCAGGCCCGGAACTTGCTCTCGCCGGCCGTGCGCGCTTCCCGCGTGTACGGTATCGCCACCTGGCGGAAGCCGACCCAGGCGAACAGGCCCTTCATGAACCGCGTCCGCTCCGGCAAATCGAGCACCGCATCGACCACGCGCCGGTCCATCAGCCGGAAGTCGCCGACATCGCGCGGGATCGGGATCGAGGAGAGGCGGTTGATCAGCCGATAGAACGCCCGCGCCGTGAACCGCTTGGCCAGATGGTCGGTGGAGCGGTCCTGGCGCATGCCGTAGGCGACCTCGGCACCATTCCGCCACGCGGCCAGAAACTCCTCGATCAACTCCGGCGGATCCTGCAGGTCGGCAT
>CAZVLI010000907.1:0-2022 GCA_964627965.1 uncultured Rhodospirillales bacterium | reverse complement strand
AGTCTCCACCCACGCCGCCTCGGCCGCCGCCGCGATGGCCGCCCGCACGCAGATCATCGCCGACCAGGCGCGCGCCGGCCTCGACGGCGTGGTCTCCGAGGCCGAGCAAGCCCTGGCCCGTCTCGACGGCGCCTGGCGCTCGGGCACCGATGCCCTGGGCGAGACCGCCAGCGACGCCGAGGCCCGGCTGGCACAGTCCGCAGGCCGGCTGGAACGGCTGGGCGACCAGCTTGCCGACCGGGCGCAGGACGCCGCAACGGATCTCGGCGAACGGCTCGTCGAGCGGTTCGATGCCATGCGCGACGAGGTCGAGGAACGGCTCGACAAGGCCGGCGCCGCCGTCGAGACGCGAGCCGACGCCGCACGGGCGCAGATCGGCGCGGTCGGCGAACGCCTGGACGCCACCACGCAGGCGATGTCGGACCGTGCTGCTGCCGCGCTGTCCGAGGCGCGCACCGCGCTCGACGCCATGCAGGCCCGCCATGGGGAAGCAGTCCGCGCCGCCGGCGCCGACGCCCACGATAAGCTGGTCGAGGCGGAAGCCGAGCTCGACGCCGTGCGCGAGCGCTTCGCCACCTCCATCGCCGAACTGGCGACGAAGCTCGGGACGGAGGCGGAGGACCTGCGCGCCAGCACGCGCGAGACCGAGCAGCGGCTCCAGGTCGCCGGCGAGAGCTTCGCGCGCGAGGCCAGCGGCGTCGCCGAAGCGGCAAGCGCTCGGCTCGGGGAAATCGAACAGGCACATGCCCAGGCGCTGGACCGCACGACACAGGCCGCCACCGAACGCTTCGCCGGCCTGTCCGGCGACATCGACACGGCGGTCGAGGCGGCGGAAGCCCGCGTACGTGCCAGCGCCGAAGCATTGCAGGAACACGGCCGTGAGGCTGCCGCGACGGTGAATGGCGCACTCGACATCGCCGGCCAGGTGCAGCAGGCGCTGGAGCGACAGAGCCGCCTGATCGACGCCGTCGCCAAGTCCGCCGGCGATCGTCTGGAGAGCTTCCGCCGGCAAGTGCAGGACGGCGCGGAGGACGTGGAAGCCGCCGCCATGCGGGCGCGCGCCACCAACGACTCGCTGCAAACCGGCGCCGCGGAGATCGTCGCGTCGGTACGCGGCATCGACGAGTCCTTGCAGGCCACGCAACTGCGCCTCAACGCCGGGTTGGAAAGCCTGCGGCAGCAGTCGGACGGCGCCGTCAACGACCTGCAGGTCCGCGCCGATGCGCTGGACAACGCTGCGCAGCGTATCGGCGCCTCGGCCAGCGCCGCCGCGCGCGACGTCGCGGAGACCGAGACCCGGCTGACCGCCGTCACCGAGACCGCCGGCCGCGCCGCCAGCCATGCCGCCGAGATCCGCGACGCCGTGGCCTCGCAGGCCGAGCAATTGGGCGACCTCGGCGGGCGACTGACGGAACAGGTCTCGGCCCTGGAGCGCACCATGACCGCGCAGGCCGCGAGCCTGCGGCAGGCGGTGGAGACCGCCTCGTCGTCGCTCGACGAAGTCGGCGGCACGCTGGAGGGGCGGCAGCAGCGCCTGTCGTCGGCCGCCGCCGCCAGCCTTGCCGACCTGACCCAGGTGGCCGAGACCCTGGAGAAGCAGAGCGGCGACCTCGCCGGCCTGACCGACAGCGTCGGTGGTCGCATTGCCGCGCTTGTCGCCGCGATGGGCGAGCGCAGCCAGGCCATCGCGACCGCCGCCGACACGGCCGAGAGCGGGCTGATCCGGGCCGCCGGTGCGATCCGCGGCGAGGCCACCGAACTGTCGGCCACGGCGGAGCGCACGACCTCGGCCGTGGCGCACGAGGCAGAACGTCTCGCCGGCGCCGTCACCGGGTCGGAGCAGCGCCTGCGGTCCATCGGGCAGACGCTGGAAGAAGGCCGCATGGCGCTGGAACAGGCGACCGCCAACACCACCGCGGCCATGCTGGCCGCCAGCCGCGACCTGGACGAACGCGCCACCGGCTTGAGCGAGACCAGCGACCGCGAGACCACGCGTCTGCTCGGCGCCTCGGTCGCCGTGCG
>CAZVLI010000906.1:0-2035 GCA_964627965.1 uncultured Rhodospirillales bacterium | reverse complement strand
GCATCGGTCACCGTCGGGGCCGTACCGCCGCGTCCGTAGCAGGCCGGTCCCGGATCCGCGCCGGCCGAACGCGGGCCGACGTGGAAGCCGCCGGCCGGGTCGATCCAGGCGATCGAGCCGCCGCCGGCGCCGATGGTCACGAGGTCGATCATCGGGACCAGAATCGGGTGCCCGCTGACGTAGCTGTCGCGCGGGTTCATGATCTTGATCTGACCGTCCGGAATGGTGGAGATATCGGCCGAGGTGCCGCCGACATCGACGGTGATGATGTTCGGGCGCTCGCACAGGACGCCTTCGGCGCGGCCGCCGATCACGCCGCCGGCTGGGCCGCTCATCAGGATGTTCACCGCCTGGCGCGAACACGCTTCCACCGTGGAAATGCCGCCGTTGGACTGGATCACCCGCAAGTGAGCCCGGTAGCCCTGGTCGATCAGCTTCTGCTGCAAGTTGTTCAGGTAGAGCGAGGTCTTCGGGCCGACGAAACCGTTCATCGCCGCGGTCGAGAAACGCTCGTACTCGCGGATCACGTTGGCCACTTCCGAAGAGCAGCAGACGTAGGCGTCGGGCATCTCGCGCTGCACGATTTCCTTGGCCCGTCGCTCGTGCGCGTCGTTCAGGAAGGAGAACAAGAAGCCGATCACGACCGACTTGATGCCGCGCTTCTTGAACAGCGCGATGGCCTGCATCACCTCGTCCTCGTCGAGACGGGTCTCGACGCGGCCGTCGGGCGGCAGGGTACGCTCGGTGATCGGGATGCGGTTGCGCCGCTTCACCATCGGCCGGTTCTGCCACGGCACCTCGAAGTGCAGCGAGAAGTTGAACGGCCGCTTATGCCGGCCGATATGCAGGATGTCGCGGAAGTTGCGGCTGGTGAGCATGCCGACGTCGGCGCCGTTATGCTCGATGGTGATGTTGGTGGCGACCGTCGTGCCGTGCACGATCAACTCGATCTCCGAGGCCGGCACGCCGGCGATCTCGCAGAGCTCGTTGAGGCCCTTGATCACGCCTTCCGACTGGTCGGCCGGCGTCGACGGAACCTTGTGCACGAAAACGCCGTGATCCGCTTCCAACACGAGATCGGTGTTGGTGCCCCCGACGTCCACGCCTACCCGCGCCATCGCTCCGTCACTCCTCGTCGCGCCGGCGGTCGATTGCGAGCGGACCCGGCAGCCCTTTCAGATTGCCCATCACGGCGCCCTTCGGCTCCCGGCGCTGGCGGCGCCAGCCTTTTCAAGGGCTTGCTCAAGCACGTCTGACATCATTTGCGAGGTTAGCAAGCGCCCCGATAGGTGTCGATTCCGACAGTGGGACTCAGCTTGCTTTTGCCGTGGCCGACCGGCCGAGGCCGCAACTCTCGAATGCCGCGCGGATCGCCGCGCGCTCCGCATCGGTCAGTTGCATCTGCGGCCGGCGTACCGGACCGCCAGCTTGGCCCAGCAGTTCTTGCCAGTATTTCTGCTGTGCCTGCGGCTTGCCCCCAGGCCGGGTCTTGTGCAGGGCGTCGCGCACCGGCTGCAAGCTGGCGGAGACGCGCCGGGCCGCCTCGGCCTCGCCGGCGAAGGCCAGGTCGGTGTACTCGCGCATCCTGCGGTCGGTCGCCGTCTGCATCAGGAAAGGCGGCGTGGAGCAGAGATAGACCTGCCAGTTCAGCTCCAGGATGTTCTCCAGCCATTCCGCTTCCGAGGCGGTGGAGACGATCAGCTTGTCGCCCGCGAGCCGGGTGAGTTCGGTGTACATCGCGCGCGGCACCGAATACTTGATGGCGACGATGTTCGGCAGTTCGGCGATGCGGGCGCAGAGCCGCGGCGACATCAGGTAGCCGGCGTCCGGGTGACTCCACATGGCGATGGGAATGTCCACCTGCTCGCCAATATGGCGGTAGTACTCGAAGAGCGTGTCGTCGACGTCGGTCATGAAGTGCAGGACCGGGCTGTGCACGACGATGTAGTCGCCGCCGACGGCCTTGGCGTGATGCGCCAGCTCCAGCACGGTGTCGAGATTCTGGTCCGAGCAGGACAGCATCGTCCCTGCCTTG
>CAZVLI010000905.1:0-2037 GCA_964627965.1 uncultured Rhodospirillales bacterium | reverse complement strand
CCTGGAGCTGGTAGCGTTCCGACAGGATGTGCCGGGCGACGTCGAGATTCTCCGGCGTGTCGTCTACGACCAGGATGGTCGCACGACGTTGCTGCGAAGGCAGTCTCACGGCGCGCCACCGTTCAGGCCGGCGTTCGCCATGGCCTGTCGCAGGAGGGGTAGCGCTGCGGCCAGGTCATAGGCCGCGATAGGCTCGGCGAGGGCAGCGAATGGATCGCCAGCGCCGTGCAGGCGCGAAGCAGCCCGCAGTGTGCCGAACGTGTCCACGGCTGCTGGATCGAAGGCCTCGAGCTGCGCTTCGAGTTGCCGCGCCAAACGGTCCATATCGGCACGCGTGGGACAAGCGGCTTTGCAGGCCGCTTCCTGTGACGGCTGCTCCACGCCCTTGATCGAACGGAGGACGCGGTCGAGTTCGCGTGCGGCATCGTCCAGCAGGGTCTCCGGCGGTGTCTCGCCCTGCTCCAGGAGTGTCTCGATGCGGGCGACCTGGCCCGCGAGAGTCTGTGCGCCGATCGTTGCGGCCAAGCCTCGGAGCGTGTGGGCCGTCCGCTTCGCAAGTTCGTCCGCGCCATCGGCGATGGCGGCGCGCAACGTGGCCACGGACGTCCCGTGTCCTTCGGCGAACCGCGCCAGCAGAGCCAGGTAGCGGGCACCGTCGCCGTTCAGGTGCAACAGGCCGGCGGCCGTGTCGATGCCGGGCAGGTCCGGCACGGCGATCTCGGAGTCGTCGGATCGCTGTCGGCGAATGACCGGTCGATGGCCCGGCTCGATCCATTTGACCAGCGTGCCGAACAGGTCGCTCGGGATGATCGGCTTGCCGATATGGTCGTTCATCCCGAGAAGCTTGGCCTGCCGCTTGTCGGACACCATCACGTTGGCGGTCATGGCGATGATGGGCAGTCTGCGATAGGCGGCGTCGGATCGGATCCGCCGGGTGGTCTCGGCGCCATCCATCACCGGCATCTGCATGTCCATCAGCACGAGGTCGTAGCGGCCCGGTGCCAGTGCCGCGAGCCCGCGCTCGCCGTCCGTCGCGACATCGACATGGAAGCCCTCGTGTACCAGCAATTCGCGCGCGACCTGCAGGTTCAGCTCGTTGTCCTCGATCAGCAGGACGCGGGCGCCCCGGATATCGTCGAGGCCGTCGATGGTCAGGCGGCTGTCGGGCGCCGCGCCCGAGCGCTTCGTGGCCTCGCTGGCAAAGGCGTCGGTGATCGCGTTCACCAGGCGCGACAACGTCGCTGGTTTGGTCAGATGCGCGGTCACGTGACCGATGCCGGGGTGGTCGGTCAGGTCCTGGCTGTCGATGGTCGATGCCAGGATCGTCCGCGGCGCCGGGCGAGTTCGAATGCGTTCATGTCGATCAGCGACGCGTCGAGCAAAACCGCGTCGAAGCCGCTGTCCGCGGCCAGCCGCTCCAGTGCCTCGCGGGCCGATCCGACCGGGGTGGCGCTGAGCCCGAGCCCCTCGATCTGGCGGCACATGACCTCGCATGCCGTTGCATTGTCGTCGACCACGAGGAGTCGCAGTTCGGGCAGTCCGGCCGGCAGTCGAATGCGGCTGTCATCGGCACCTGGCGCGAGTTCCAGGCGGACCGTGAACGAGAAGGTCGAGCCTCGTCCCAGCGCACTGGCGACACCGAGCTCGCCACCCATCAGCCGGACCAGATTGCGCGAAATCGGCAGGCCGAGTCCGGTGCCGCCGTAGCGGCGGGACACCGACGTGTCCGCCTGCGCGAAGGCGGCGAACAGTTCTTCCTGCTGGTCCGCGCTCATGCCGCGGCCGGTGTCCGCGACCTGGATTGTCACCAGCGCACCGGTCTCGTCCTGATCCCTGAGGTCGACCGACAGCACGACTTCGCCCTCGTCGGTGAACTTGACCGCGTTGCTGACGAGGTTGGTCAGCACCTGGCCGAGCCGCAGGGGATCGCCGATCAACGTGTCGGGGACGTCCGGCGAGCGCGAGGTCAGCAGCTCGACGTCCTTGCCGCGGGTGCCGACGCTCGCGACCGTGACGACATTCTCCAGCACCTGCTCG
>CAZVLI010000904.1:0-2045 GCA_964627965.1 uncultured Rhodospirillales bacterium | reverse complement strand
CGCCAGGCTGGCGTTGCTCTCCTCGGCCGGCACGCAGGTCGCCACCACGCGGCCGCCGCGCAGCACCGTGGCGCGGTCGCACAGCGCGCGGATTTCCTCCAGCTTGTGCGAGATGTAGAGGACCGAACGGCCTTCCTCACGTAGTCGGCGCAGCACCGCGAACAGCGCGTCGACTTCCTGCGGCGTCAGCACCGAGGTCGGCTCGTCCATGATCAGCAGCGTCGGCTCCTGGATCAGGCAGCGGACGATCTCCACCCGCTGCCGCTCACCGACCGACAGCGCCTGCACGTGTCGGCCGGGATCCAGCTTCAGACCATAGCGCTCGGAGATCTCGGCGATGCGCTGGTTCAGCACGCGCATCGGCGGCGGCGCATCGAGACCCAGGGCGACGTTCTCGGCCACGGTCAGCGACTCGAACAGCGCGAAGTGCTGCATCACGATGCCGATGCCGAGCGCGCGGGCCGCCGATGGGCTGGTGATCTGCACCGGACGGCCTTCCCAGCGCATCTCGCCGGCGTCCGCCTTCAGCAATCCGAAGACGATCTTCACCAGGGTCGACTTGCCGGCCCCGTTCTCGCCCAGCAGCGCGTGGATCTCGCCAGCCCGCACATCCAGGGCGACGTCCTCGTTGGCCACGACATCGCCAAAGCGCTTGGCGATGCCCCTGAGCTCCAGGCGGGGCGAAGCGGCGTCGGAGATGGCGGTCATCGGCGGTTCCGGCTGCGGCCGGCGGCGCCGGCGGGCGCCCGAGTCATACTGGCCCGGAGGCGGACTGCCAAGTTGACCGGGCGCCGGGCGCCTCGGCACTATGACCAATCGGTGATCCTGGGGTTCCGCATGAGCGAAGACGAGGTTGGCTTCACCATCCTGGGCGTGATCTTCGCGATGGCGATCCTCGCCGCCATCGTCGCCGCCGTGAAGAAGCGCAGCGCCTTCGGCTGGTTCATCGGCACGCTGATGTTCCCGCCGCTCCTGCTCTTGATCCTGCTGCTGCCGTCGAGCCGGGGCGACAAGACATCTAAGTCCAACAAGCCGAACATGCCGAGCTGGACTCAGCCCCCGCCGGTCGAACGCAGCTACGACTCACCAGAGGACCTGCAAAGCGCCCTGGAGCAGGCGGAAGCGAAGACCGATAGCGAGGTCGGCAAGCGCATCCTGGCGATGGCGGCCCGCGCCGCCGCCCGCGCCGAACAGCGCCAGCGGCGTACCCCGAGGCCAAGGCGCGAGCGGGCCCGCCCGCAGCGCGAGGCCAACGAGCGTCAGGCGGCGCCGCCAGCGTCGGTGACCAGGACGTCGTCGGAGCAGGCGCAGATGAGGGAAGCCGCTGGTGAAGCTAATGTCCGGCAGGTCAGCAGCCGAGCGCGGCAACCGCGACGTGGCGCCGTGCAGCGGCGCGGGTCGCGCGAGACGGTGATCTACCGCCGCGGCTAGGCACGTCAGCTACTCGCGGACCACGTTCCGGTCCAGCCATTGCCTGAGCACGCCGGCAAGCTCGTTGGCGCGTCCCGCCAGGGCCTCGGTCTGACTGGCGAAGTCATCCGCCGCCTCCAGGCGCAGGACGCGATGGGTGCCGAGCTTTCCGGCCCGCTCCTCGATGAACGGCTCCGGTAGCGAACGCAACTCGCGATAGAAGCCGATGATCAGGGTCGAGGCGCCGCGATCGATCAGCCGCAGGCCCTCCTGGTGCCGGGCATAGGCATTGGTGCTCGCCGCCACCCGCTCCAGGTCGTCGAGCCGGCCCGGCCGGCTGTCCAACGCCAGATCGCGCAGGTTGTCGCGGATCGACACCAGCTCGCCCATCAGGGCCGCGGCGGTCCGCCGGCCCGCGTTCAAGCGCCGGCGGTGGCGACGGGCACGGCGCACCAGCACCCATGCCACCGCGCCACCGAAGATCAGCGCGAACAGAATCACGGCGCTGGCGATGAAGGCGACCGGGCGGCGCTCGACCGTCGCCTCGATCTCCTGCAGCCCATCGCCGAGCCAGGACTCGCCGACCATCGCCTCCCGGATGATCTCGGCGATGGCATGCTTGACTGTCGCGGTGC
>CAZVLI010000903.1:0-2046 GCA_964627965.1 uncultured Rhodospirillales bacterium | reverse complement strand
CCCCCACCCGGCGACCCACTTAGGATACTGGCGTTGGGTGGCCGGGTGGGGGAGCGGGCCGGTGCAGTACCGCGCAGGCGGAAAACGCGTTAGCGTCGCGAACGGGAGGATTCCACGTGGCGATCAAGCAACTATCAGCGTCCGATGCCGGCCTGCCGTCCTTTGCCGGCCGCTTCCACGACGGTACGCGCGACGTGGAGAACGCGCACGTCTTCGACCTGCATTCGCACCGCCGGGCGCGCGAGGCGATCGAGGTCGGGCTGTCGCTGAAGAGCACGGGCTATAACGTCTTCGTGCTCGGCGAGGACCGCACCGGGCGCATGGACGCGACGCGGCGCTACCTGCTGCACCATGTGGGCGACCAGCCGCCGTGCTGCGACTGGGTCTATCTCAACAACTTCAAGCGGCCGAACAAGCCGAAGCCCTACCGGCTGGCGCGCGGCGTCGGCCGGTCGTTGCGCGACAAGGTGGAGGAACTGGTGCCGGCGCTGCGCGATGCGCTGGTCCGCGCGTTCGGCTCCGACGGTTACCAGGAAGAGATCCAGCGCTTGTCGGAACGGCGCAAGGACGAGCTCGAAGGCGAGTTCGCGCAGCTGCGGCAGGCCGCGCAGACCCACGGGCTGGACGTCTGGATGACCGCGCAGGGCATGCAGATCGTCGTGCTCGGCCCGGAAGGCGAGCCGATGAAGCCGGAGCAGCTCATGGCCCTGCCGGCCGAGCAGCAGAGCGCGATCGACGACGCGGTCAGCGGCCTGACGCCGCACATGCAGAGCCTGCGCAAGCGGTTCCGCGACGCCGAGGCCGAGCGCCTGAAGGCGGTGCGCGAGACCAACAAGCGGGTCGCGGAGGAGGCCGTCGGTGGCCTGCTGGACGAGCTGGAGATGGAATTCGGCCTGCAGGGCAAGCTGGGTCAGTGGCTGCAGGAACTGCGGGCCGACATTGTCGAGCATATCCATCTGTTCCGACCGCCGGCCGAGGGCGAGGAGGCGGTCGGTGACGAGCTGGAGCGGCGCTACGCCGTCAACCTGATCACCGACAATTCCGACAACGAGCATCCGCTGGTCGTGGTCGAGCCGAACCCGACCTACGAGAACCTGTTCGGGCGCATCGAGTATCGCGCCGTCACCGGCACGTTGCAGACCGACTACACGATGATCCGGCCGGGCTCGCTGCACCGGGCCAACGGCGGCATCCTGATCATCCGGGCCGAGGCGCTGGCGTCGCAGCCGCACGCCTGGCGGTTCCTGAAGGACGCGTTGCGCGACAGCGAGATACGCATCGAGGAACTCTACCGCATGGGCTCGGTGCCGATGGCGGGCACGCCGCAGCCGCGGCCGATCCCGCTCGACGTCACCGTGTTCCTGGTCGGCGCACCGACCTGGTACTACCGCTTCTTCGCGCTCGACCCGGAGTTCTCGGTCTTCTTCAAGGTGAAGGCCGACATCGACAGCGACATGCCGGCGGCCGACGAGGATCTGGCGACCTTCGCGCGCCTGGTGCAACGGGCGGCCCTGAACAAGGCCGGCAAGCCGTGCACGGCCGAGGCGCTGGACCGGATTCTTGCGCAGGCGTCACGCTGGGCCGGCGACCGGCGCAAGCTCACCTCGCGCTTCGAGCTGGTCGAGGATCTCGTCGTCGAGGCGAACCAGATCGTGATGAAGGCGGGGCGCGACACCATCGAGCTCGACGACGTGGTGACGGCGCTGGCCGACCGGCGCATGCGCAACAACCGCATCGAGGACCGCGCGCAGGAACGCATCCACGACAACGCCCTGATCATCGCCACGGAGGGCGAGGTGGTCGGGCAGGTGAACGGGCTGGTCTATTCCGACCTGGGTGACCACGCCTATGGCATGCCGGCGCGCCTGACCGCGCGAACCTCGCCGGGGCCGCACGGCATCGTCAACATCGAGCGGCTGACGGCGATGGGCGGGCCGATCCAGCAGAAGAGCGTGATGATCGTGGAGGGCTTCCTGGCCGGCCTGTTCAGCGCCGACACGCCGCTGTCCTTCGCCGCGACCATCACCTTCGAGCAGAGCTATGGCG
>CAZVLI010000902.1:0-2049 GCA_964627965.1 uncultured Rhodospirillales bacterium | reverse complement strand
CTCGACCCGCGCCGCATGCGCCAGCAGGTCGGCGCCGGCCGGCGTCGGCGTCGCCCGCCGCCCGATCCGCTCGATCAGCTTCACACCGAGCCGCCGTTCCAGCTCCCGCATCTGCAGGCTGACTGCCGGTTGGGTCAGGTTCAGCCGCGCCGCGGCGGCGGAGAAACTGCCCTGTCCGACGACCTCGGTGAAGGTTCGCAGATGATCCAGGTTGAGCCCGCGCATGCCAAATATTCCCTAATGCGAACGATAACAGCAATAAATTGTTCTTATTGAAGACTCGCTGTCACAATGCTCGCATCGCGCACCTGCGCCACCATGCTAAGACTGCCGCCATGTCGACCGAGCTATTGATCCGCGACTCCCGCGATGCCGACGTCCCGGCCTTCCAGGCGATCTACGCCCATGCCGTGCTGAATGGGGCCGCCAGTTTCGAGGAAGTGCCGCCCGACGTGGCGGAGATGGCGCGCCGGCGCCAGGCCGTGCTCGATGGCGGCTATCCGCATCTGGCGGCCGAGCGCGACGGCGTGACCGTCGGCTACGCCTATGCCAGCGCCTACCGCACCCGCATCGCGTACCGTTTCACGGTGGAGAATTCGGTCTACGTCCAGCCCGGGCTCGGCCGCCAAGGCATCGGCCGCGCGCTGCTGGCGGCGCTGATCGAGCGCTGCGAGGCCGGCCCGTGGCGGCGCATGATCGCCATCGTCGGCGACAAGACGCACGAAGCCTCCATCCGCCTGCACCAGCAGGCCGGCTTCGAGCTGATCGGCACCCTGCCCTCCGTCGGGTTCAAGTTCGGCCGCTGGATCGACACCGTGATGCTGCAACGCCCGCTCGGCCCCGGCGACACCACCTTGCCGTGATCACCCGCGCCACCGTCATCTGCCTGGGCCTGTCGCAGCTCGTCGTCTGGGGCATCTCCTACTACCAGGTCGGCGTGTTCGGCGAGCAGATCGCCGCCACGCACGGCTGGAACCTGTCGTACGTGCACGGCGGTTTCTCCATTGCCCTGCTGGTGATGGGGTTGACGTCACCGGTGATCGGCCGCGCCATCGAACGCCACGGCGGCCGGCCGGTGATGACCGCCGGATCGTTGACGCTGGCCATCGGCTGCGTCGGCGTCGCCCTGGCGGAGAACCTGCTGGCCTACTACGTGGCCTGGGTCGTGATGGGCGTCGCCATGCGGCTGTGCCTCTACGACGCCGCCTTCGCGGCGCTGGCACGGATCGGCGGGCCCGATGCCAAGCGCCCGATCGCGCAGATCACGCTGCTGGGCGGGCTGGCCTCGACCGTCTTCTGGCCCATCGGCCACACGCTGGCGGAATGGTTCGGCTGGCAGGGCGCGGTGCTGTGCTACGCCGGCATCGCGCTGCTCACCATCCCGCTGCACCTGGCGATCCCGACGGCGAAGTACCAAGCCGCCACGGCCAGCGAGGACGGCGCGCCACCACCGGCGCCGAAGGCCACCAACCTGGTCGCGGCGTGGCTCTACGCGGTGATCGTGATGCTGACGACTTTCCTCAACTCGGCGATGTCGGCGCATATGATCGGCATCCTCGCCGGGCTCGGCATCGGCGCCGGCACGGCGGTGTGGATCAGCACGCTGCGCGGCATCGGCCAGTCCAGCGCCCGCCTCGGCGAGGTCATCTTCGGCCGCTTCTGGAGCCCGCTGACGCTCGCGCTGGGCGCCAGCGCGCTGCTGCCGATCTGCTTCATTCTGGGCCTGTTCAGCGCCGAGGTCGCGGCGGCAGGCATCGGCTTCGCGCTGTTCTACGGCGCCGGCAATGGCCTGCTCACAATCGCGCGCGGCACCCTGCCCCTGGCACTGTTCGAACCATCGGTCTACGGCAGTCTCGTCGGGCGTTTGCTGGTGCCGAGCTTCCTGCTGGCGGCGGTCGCGCCCTTTGCCTACGCGCTCGTCATCGAGTTCCTCGGCGACGCGGCGGCGCTATGGCTGTCGTTCGTTGTCGGCGCGGTGATCCTGGCCTGCGCCATCATCCTGCGCGCCCGCTTCCGCTAGAACTTCCCCTCGTCCGACTTGCCTTCCTC
>CAZVLI010000901.1:0-2059 GCA_964627965.1 uncultured Rhodospirillales bacterium | reverse complement strand
ACGACAGCATTCGCGGTCAGACCGGCACCGACGTGATCTTCGGCGACAATATCGACGGCGGCGACGATCTGGTGTTCGGCGGTGGCGATGCCGACACGGTGTTTGGCGGTGACGGCAACGATACCGTCAACGGCAACTCCGGTACCGATTCACTGGTCGGCGGCATCGGCGATGACGTGATCCGGGGCCAAGGCGCGGCAGACGAGGTGTT
Source organism: uncultured Rhodospirillales bacterium (assembly GCA_964627965.1). GTDB lineage: Bacteria > Pseudomonadota > Alphaproteobacteria > JAVKFY01. The sequence goes on along the minus strand of CAZVLI010000901.1, from coordinate 1,848 downwards.
CGGCAACGATGGCGACGATGCGCTGCTGGGCATGCAGGGCAACGACACGATCAACGGCAACGCGGGCAACGACACCATCACCGGCGGCGTCGGCAACGACTCGCTGTTCGGTGGCGACGGCAGCGACGTGTTCCAGTTCGCGTCCCTGCACGGCTCCGATACCGTCGTGAACTTCGACCCTGGTTTCGACGTGCTGGCCATCGTCGGTGTCGACAGCCTGGACGACGTCACCATCGAGGTCGGTGCCAATCAGACGACAGTCGTGCTCACTGCCGAGCTGCCGAGCCCGACGCTGATGATCACCCTCAATACGGCGGTGACGCTGGACGAGGACGACTTCGGGCTGGCCTAGAGCGGCTGCGGGTCGGCGAGCGACAGCGTGCGGCGGATCTCGTCGGTACGGAAGCCAAGTGCCATCGGGCGGCGTACGTTCGGCAGCACGGCGACGTCGTAGAGTTCCTCGATCAGGCCCTCGGCGCGCAGCCAGTCGCTGGCGTCGCCCGTGGCGAGGTTGATCATCTGCAGGCCGCTGCGCGCCTCGGCGCTCTTCGCCGCCAGCGCCTCGTCGAGCGCGAGGCCCTGGAAGGTCTTGTTCTGGCGCGGCCGCGACAGGCCGACCACGGCGTAGTCGCCGGCGAAGGCGAGCCCGCGCAGGTAGCCCGGGCAGAAGGCGATCTCCTCGAACTTGCCGGACTCCAGGTCGGCATAGCCGAACCGTCCGGTGCCGCTGTCGTGCAAGTAGAGGCGGCCGCGATAGAGCCGGGGCGAGTGCGGCATCGACAGGCCGTCCAGCACCACGTCGCCGGTCTTCACGTCGATCACCACGCCGCCGCCGGCGCGATGCTCGCGCCAACCGTCGGCGACGTCGCTGGTGGCCACGGCGGTGACGTAGGCCGGCTTGCCGTCCTCGCCCATCGCCAGCCCGTTCAGGTGGCAGCGGTCCTCCGCCGCCAGCCGGCTGATGAACGGCGGATGCCACAGCGGCACGAAACTGTGCGTCTCGCTCACCGTGGCCAGGCAGGAGAACAAGGTGTTCACGAAGACCGGGCGGCCGAGGTGGTCGGGCGCGATGTCGTGCACGTCGATGTCGCCGGTGACGTAGCCGACCTGCGGCACGTAGAGCCGGTCGTAGCCGCTGTGCTGCTGGCCCTCGGGGATCGCGTTCTCGAAGCGCCAGAACTGGTACAGCGATGACAGGTACAGCGTCTGGCCGTTCGACCACATGCCCATCGAGCGCTCGAAGGTGCGCTCGAAGATCGACATCTGGCCTTCCGCGTTCAGGCCGATGAAGAAGATCTTGCCGACATTGTAGGTGGTAAAGGCCAGCGAGCACTGCTGGCCGGCGAGCCAGCCAGTGAAGTTGCGCGAGCCGACGAACTCGAAGCCCTGCTGCGGCTGGGCCGGCTGCTGTGGCTGTTGTTGCTGGTCTGTAGGCTGGTCGTTCATCGAGCGCTTCCTCGGCCGCGGGCGCGCCATGATAGGCGCAAGCCCGCGGCCTCGGGAAGCGCGCCGGATCAGGCGGCGCCGGCGGCCGGCAGCTCGACCTGGTACAGCGCCTCGTCGGCAATGTCGCGCAAGGTCACGGTCATCGTGCCGCTCTCGCCGTCGATGGCGACGTGGCCGAAGAACTGCAGGCCGGCCGTCGGCGGCAGGTTTGGCTTGCCGCCCGGGTCCTTGGAGAACGTCACCTGCGGCCCGAAGGTGTTGTCCATGGCGCCGGGCCCGTAGGAGCCGGCGTTGAGCGGCCCGGAGACGAACTCCCAGAACGGCTCGAAGTCCTGGAACTGCGCCATGTTCGGATCGTAGTAGTGCGCGGCGGTGTAGTGGACGTCGGCGGTGAACCACACC
>CAZVLI010000900.1:0-2059 GCA_964627965.1 uncultured Rhodospirillales bacterium | reverse complement strand
ACTTACCGTCGTGCCGCTCGACCCGACTTTGGAGCCGCGTCCGCAACCGCCGGCGCAGCCGCGACGGCGTCGCTCTCGTCGATCCGGGGCTGGCAATCGCAAGCGCGAGCCAGCGCCTCAAGCCGACGGTTCACCACCTCCCCCATCAGGGTGCGCGCCGGACCCGACAGGCTGAGCGTCAGGGTCTTCTTGTCGCGGATCAGGCGGGCGTGCTGCAGCACGCCGGGGGCGCCGCCACTGAGCGTGTGCGCCAGCCGCAATGCCAGCCCACGCCGCCGCGCCACGTCGGCGAGGTTATCCGGCAGCAGCCGGCGCAGGCGACGCTGTTCCGTCCCGCCCGCCTTCGCCGTGTAGCGCGAGAAGGTCGCCAGGGCGAGCTGAACACGCTCGACGTGATCGAGACCGACGAGCTGCGCTCGCACGATCTCCTGCATCGCCTGGTCGGCGCGGTAGTCGGGATGGATGCGCCAGCCGATGTCCGACAGCATCGCCGTCGCCCGGCGCAGCCGCGCCGCCGACGGATCGTCATCGCCCTCCAGCGCATCGAGCCAACGGGTCAGGTCGTCGGCCAGTTCCGGCGACCGGGCACGTCGCTGGCAACGCTCCCAGACCGCTGCCAGCAACGGGTCCTCGTCGCGAAGGTCCTGCGGCAGCAGATCGTGGACCAGCCCCTCGCGCAGCCCCCAGGCGGAGAAGAAGATGCGCTTCGGCCTGGCGAGCCGTAGCACCCTCAGCAGCGTCAGCGCCGCCAGCGGCAGGGTTTCCAGGCGCTCCTTCGGCACGCCCTCGACATCGCGCAGCGACTGCTTGCCCAAACCGGCGATGAGATCGGCTTCGGCCTCCATGTCGGCGGCGCGAATGACATAGCCGTGCAGGACCCGCAACGGGTAGCCGATGCGTTGCATGTGGATGCGTCCGAGCGCGCGCCAGGCGCCACCGACGATGTAGAGGTCCTTGCCACGTCCGTCGCTCAGCCAGGGAACGTCTTCCAGCACCTCGTCGATGTGGCCGTGCGCCGCCAGCCGCCCCCGCTTCCGTACCGGCGCCAGGCGCAGCGGACCGAGCGGCAGCGTCGCGGCCGGGCCCAGCGTGCCCTGGCGCAACGACACCAGCTCCAGGCTGCCGCCGCCGAGATCCCCCATCAGGCCGTCGGCATCCGGGCAGCCGGCGAGCACGCCATGGGCCGAGAAGCGAGCTTCCGCCTCGCCGCTCAGCACCGACACCTCGATCCCGGATTCGTCCTGCAGCCGGTCGATGAAGGCCGGACCATTGGTGGCGTCGCGTGCGGCGGCCGTCGCCACCGCGACAATCCGTGTCACCCCCATGTCGCGAGCCAACAGCGCGAAGCGGCGAACCGCCGCCGCGGCGCGATCCATCGCCTCCTGGTCCATCGAGCCGTCGACCGGCAGGTTGCGGCCGAGGCCGCACAGCACCTTCTCGTTGAACAGCTGGATCGGCGCGCGCTTAAGGCCGTCGAAGACCACCAGGCGGACCGAGTTCGAGCCGATATCGACGACGGCAACGCGGCCACCGGCGGCCAGGTCGGCGTCGGACGTCACGGTTGCGGACGCGCGGGCAACTGACAAGGGGGCTTTCCGGCGTTCCTGCTACGGTTACTCGGCGGCGGCGGCCTCGGCGCGCCCTTTGATGGCGCTGCCGCGACCCGAAAGGCTCGGGTTGGTCATGAAATGGACGTGGGCGCTGAAGGCGCTGTCACCATCCGGCACGTGCTCGTAGTGGCCGTCGGCGCGCATCTGCCACGTCTGCGCCTCGTCCTTCAGGTTCGCGACCATGATCTGGTCCAGCACCTGGGCGCGCACGGTCGGGTTCTCCAGCGGCACCAGAACCTCGACGCGGCGGTCGAAATTGCGCGGCATCCAGTCGGCCGACGAGATGTAGACCTGCGCCTGATCCGACGGCAGGCCGTGACCGTTGCCGAAGCAGACGATGCGGCTGTGCTCCAGGAAGCGGCCGATGATCGAGCGCACGCGGATGTTCTCCGACAGGCCCGGCACGCCGGCCCGCAGGCAACAGATGCCGCGGATGACAAGCTCGATCT
>CAZVLI010000899.1:0-2060 GCA_964627965.1 uncultured Rhodospirillales bacterium | reverse complement strand
CTGGCCGCGTTCAACATGCCGTTCCAGAACTAGAGCGTTACGGAGACGTTCGCGACATGGCGAAGAAGAGTGCCGTCGAGAAGAACAAGCGCCGCGCGAAGCTGGCGAAGCAGTATTCCGGTCGCCGGGAGCGCCTGAAGGCGATTGCCGACGACAAGGAGCTGCCGATGGAGGAGCGCTTCGCGGCGCGCCTGAAGCTGGCCGAGGTGCCGCGTAATGCGTCGCCGGTACGGCAGCGCAATCGCTGCGAGATTACCGGTCGCAGCCGCGGCTACTACCGCAAGTTCCGCATGTCCCGGATCGCGCTGCGCGATCTGGCGTCCGTCGGGTTGATCCCCGGCATGGTCAAGTCGAGCTGGTAGGAGGCGGGCAATGCCGATGACCGATCCGGTCGGCGATCTGCTGACCCGTATCCGTAACGGCCAGAGGGCCGGAAAGAGCAGCGTCAGCACGCCTGCTTCGCGGATGCGCGAGCGCGTGCTGCAGGTTCTCGAGCGCGAAGGCTACATCCGCGGGTTCCGTTCGGCGGAAGACCGCGGTGGCAAGCCGGCCATCGAGATCGAGCTGAAGTACTACGAGGGCGAGCCGGTGATCCAGCGGATCGCGCGCGTGTCGAAGCCGGGACGGCGGGTCTACTCGTCGATCAAGGACTTGCCACGCGTGGCCAACGGCCTGGGCATCGCCATCCTGTCGACGCCGAAGGGCGTGCTCTCGGATGCCGAGGCGCGCGAGGCGAATGTCGGCGGCGAAGTCCTCTGTCAGGTGTTCTAGGGGCGGACCATGTCGCGCGTGGGCAACAAAGCGGTGACGGTGCCGAGCGGCACGACGGTCACCATCGCTGACGGAATGGTGAAGGCCAAGGGCTCCAAGGGCGAGCTCCAGGTCGCTATCGTGGACGAGGTCGAGGTCAGCCAGGACGATGGCCTGATCACGGTGAAGCCGTTGGCTCAGGACAAGCGCAGCCGCTCCATGTGGGGCATGCAGCGTGCGTTGATCCAGAACATCGTCACCGGCGTGTCGGAGGGCTTCTCCAAGGAGCTGGAGATCAATGGCGTCGGCTATCGTGCCGCGGTGCAGGGCAAGAAGCTGACCCTGCAGCTCGGCTACAGCCACGACATCGAGTTCGATATCCCCGAGGGGATCGAGATCGCCTGCGAGCGCCCGACGGCGGTGAAGGTCAGCGGCATCGACAAGCAGAAGGTCGGGCAGATCGCTGCCAAGATCCGTGGCTACCGGCCGCCGGAGCCCTACAAGGGCAAGGGCGTGAAGTACGTGGACGAGTACATCTTCCGCAAGGAAGGCAAGAAGAAGTAGGGCGCCGATCATGCAGAAGGCCAAGAAACTCTTCGAGCGCCGGCAGATGCGCACGCGCTCCAAGCTGCGCGAGGCGGCCAACGGCCGTCCGCGGCTGTCGGTGTTCCGTTCGTCCAAGCACATCTACGCGCAGGTGATCGACGATGTCGCCGGCAAGACGCTGGCGGCGGCGAGCACGCTGGACAAGGACGTCCGCGAGGGCCTGAAGACCGGTGCCGATACGGCGGCGGCGGGGAAGGTCGGCGAGTTGATCGCCAAGCGGGCGATCGACGCCGGCGTGAAGGAAGTGGTGTTCGACCGTGGCGGTTATCGCTACCACGGGCGCGTGAAGGCTCTGGCCGACGCCGCCCGCGAAGCCGGGCTCGGGCTGTAGGAATAGGGATAAGCGCATGTCGCGGCAGGATTTCGGCGATCGCGATCGCGGTGACGGCGAGCTTCAAGACAAGCTGGTCCACATCAACCGCGTCGCCAAGGTGGTGAAGGGCGGTCGGCGTTTCGGCTTCTCCGCGCTGGTCGTGGTCGGCGATCAGAAGGGCCGGGGCGGCTTCGGCCACGGCAAGGCGCGCGAGGTGCCGGAGGCGATCCGCAAGGCCACCGAGAGCGCCAAGCGGAACATGATCCGGGTGCCGCTGCGCGAGGGCCGGACGTTGCACCACGACGTCTACGGCCGGCATGGCGCGGGCAAGGTGATCCTGCGCGCCGCGCCTCCGGGCACCGGCATCATCGCCGGCGGTCCGATGCGTGCC
>CAZVLI010000898.1:0-2062 GCA_964627965.1 uncultured Rhodospirillales bacterium | reverse complement strand
CGCGCTGCTCGGTGGAGAGCACGCGCAGGCTGACGCTGATCGGGGTGCCGTACTTCTCGGCCTGGATGAGCGACGTCGCCAGCGCCTTGGTCGCCGGCAGGCCGGTGCGCATGGACAGATTCTCCAGCGCCTGTCGCCGGTCGGGCAGGAAGGCCAACTCGGCGGTGGTCAGCGAGAACTCCTCGCAGAGTTCCGGCGCCGACTCGGCGAGTTCGTCGGCGACGCGGTTGAAGGCCGCCTCCATCGACAGGCCGGCCTCGACGCAGATCACCATCAGGTCGAGCGCGTCGGGAAAGGACTTGCCGAGGATCAGCTGACGGTTGGTGATCTTGTTGGACAGGATGATGCCCGGCAGGAAGAAGCCGACCAGTCCGGCGCCGAGACAGATGGCGAGCTTGCCACCGACACCCATTTCCAGGTTGGCGAGGCCGAAGACGTAGATCGCGGTCAGCAGCATCAGTGCCACCGGCGCGACGAAGCGGAAGAAGGCGTACGTGTAGACCGGCGCCTGACCGCGCATGCCGGCCTGCATCAGCTTTGTCCGCATGGCCTCGCTGCTGGCCGGGTTCAGCAGTTTCAGGCGATCGACGACGACCTTCACCGTGCCTTCCGACTGCTGCTGGCGCAGGCGCGACTGTTTCGGGCCGACACGGGCCTTCTGTGCGGCTTGCAGTTCCTCGCGCCGCTTGGCCACGGCCTTGAGGCGCGAGGAGAAGTTGTCGCGCGCGAGCAGCGGCATGCCGAAGGCAAGGATGGTCAGGAACGCCCCGATGCTGGCCAGGACGATGATGAGCGTGGTGGGATCGAGGATATCGAACGGCATCAGATTTCGAAGTCCACCATCGACTTCATGATGAAGACGCCGATGCTCATCCAGACCAGGCCGCCGAGCATCATGTATTGACCCAGCCGCTCGGTGAACAGCAACTCGATGTATTCCGGGCTGACCAGCCACAGGACGCCGGTGATCAGGAAGGGCAGGGAGCCGATGATCATCGCCGAGGAGCGGGCCTCGGAGGACAGCGCCTTCACCTTGTCCTGCATGCGCTTGCGGCTGCGCAGGATGTTGGAGAGGTTGGCCAGCGTCTCGGCCAGGTTGCCGCCGGTCTGCTGCTGGATCGCCAGCACGATACCGAAGAACTTCAGCTCCGCGGTCGGCATCAGCTCTAGGGCGCGTTCCATCGACTCTTCCAGGCCGAGACCCAGGCGCTGCGCCTCGACGAGTTCGCGGAACACCAGGTTGACGGGCTCCGGGCTCTCGCGGGCGATGATGTTCAGGCATTCGCCGATCGGCAGGCCCGACTTGATGCCGCGCACGATGACGTCGACGGCGTCGGCGAAGCGCAGGTTGAACATCTTCAGCCGGCGCTTGCCGAGAAAGCGGACGACGAAGCGCGGCACGCCGAAACCGATGGTGATACCGACCGGCAGGGCGCCGATGGCCGGATAGCCCATCAGCAGGTAGACCAGGGCGGCGACGATGCCGACGCCGCCGCACAGCAGGAAGAACTGCTGCAGGCTCATGGTCAGGCCGGCTTGACGCAGGTCGCGGCGATAACGCGCGGCGCGGGTTTCCTGCTTGGCGCGCTGTTCCTCGGCTTCCTTGAGCCGGGTCTGGATGTTGCGGCGGCGACCCTGTTCGGGGTTCTTGTCCCGCCCGGCCGCCGCCTGCGGGCGCTGGCCGAACAGGCCACCCGTGCCGCCGACAGCACCGCCTGAAACCAGCGCCATGCGGCGACGGATGCGGGCGCGGGTCTGCAGCCGCGGCGCCAAGGCAACGTAGAGCACCGCCGACACGGACATCGTGACCAGTACGGCCACGATCATGATCAGCAGGTTGAGGTCCATCGTTCGCGTCCCTCCGGAGCGATCCGGGTAGCGCCCGGTTTGCCCGGCTACCCGTTACGCAGCCTAGACCCGGGCAAGCTACATGCCCAGGACCTGCGCCAGCTCGTTTTCCTTGCCGAAGTAGCGCACCCGGTCCCAGAAGCCGGGGCGCAGGCCGGTGCCCTTGTGCTCGCCGACGATCTTGCCGTTCTCGTCCTCGCCGCGGATCTCGTAG
>CAZVLI010000897.1:0-2064 GCA_964627965.1 uncultured Rhodospirillales bacterium | reverse complement strand
GATCGCTGGCCCGCCGCGCCAGGCCGCTCTTGTGGACCCGGATCCGGGCCTCGATCCGGCCCGATAGCGTCAGCACCCGATCGAGGGCGAGCAGTGGCAGGCGAGCCGGGAAGGTCGCCGGCGCGTGACGCAGTCCGCCGGTGAGCGGTTTCAGGGTCGGTGCCCCGGGCAGCCAGTCGTTCATGTCGCCCAGCAGCATCGTCGGCCGCATGTCGTCGATCAGTGCCGCGATGGTGTCGACCTGCTTGCGACGTTCGCGCTGATTCAGCCCGAGATGTGTCACCAGCACCCGGATGTCGCCCTTCGGTCCGGCGAGATCGACGTCGATGACGCCGCGCGGTTCACGCCCGGAAACGGAGATATCGTGGCGGCGCGCCGCCCGCACCGGCCATCGCGTGAGCAGCAGATTGCCGTAGTGGCCGCGGTGATCGCGCAGGTTCGGGCCGTCGACGGTTTCATAGCCTGGCAGGTGGTGCAGCACTTCGTAGGGCGAATTGTTGCGCGACGGCCCGTCGTGCCAGTCGACTTCCTGCAGACCGACGATGTCGGCGCGCAGAGCGGCGATGACGCGCGCGATGCGGGCCGGATCACGCTTGCGATCGGCGCCGATGGCGCGATGGATGTTGTAGGTCGCGACCCGCATGGACGTGCTAGTCGCTCTCGGCCGCGCGCCACGCGACCAGGCGCCGCCAGGCCCAGGTGCCGGCGATGGCTATGACGAGGACGATGCCGGCCAGTGCCGCCAGCTTGCCCGGTGACGGTGCGCGGAGCACCTCGCCGACCTGGCCGGCGAAGGTGGCGATGGCGACGGTGCCTGGCGCCATGCCGAGCAGGCTGCCGACCAGGAAGTCCCTGAACCTGAGGTGCGAGGCACCGGCGACCAGGTTGATCACGGTGAACGGCGCCACGGGCAGCATGCGGATCAGCGTCATCGACAGCACGCCCCGTCGTGCGACCTGGCGGCTGATCTTGTCGAGGCGGCCACGGAGCAGCCGCCGCAAGCCATGGCGGCCGAGCAGCACGCCGACGCCGTAGCCGACGATGGCTCCGGCGAGCGCGCCGCCCAGCGCCACGGCGATGCCCGAGGCCGGCCCGTAGAGCAGGCCGGTGGCCAGGATCAGCATCGTCACGGGGAACATCAGCAGGCCGCCGACGACGAAGGCCGCGAGCATCGCCAGTGTCACCATCCAGTCGCCGCGCAATTGCCGGAGCTGTGCCTCCAGCGCCGTCGGATCGGCCAGCTCCGCCAGCGGTGTCCAGCGCCATGCCGCCGCGAGAGCCAAGAGGACGGCCGCGACGAGGGCCAGGCGGAGGAGCGTTCCTCGCAGGCTGCGACGGTCGCCCTGGCCGCTGGCAAGCTCGTCGGCCATGCGCTCCATCTCGATCGGCTCGTCCGGGTCGAGCCAGCGCGTCTCCTCCAGGCTCGCGTCCGGCGGGGTTGGCCGCAGCGGTACCAGATGGCGGCCGTGCTCGTCGTTCAAGGCCGAGATCACGCCGCTCAGCGAGCCCGCGTCGCGTCGTGCCGCGGCGACCTGGTCCGGCCCGGTGCCGAGGTGCTCGGCCAGCAGGCGATGGCAGAGATGGGCCGCGGCGGTTGCCTTTTCGCTGCCCGGCGGCAACTCGACCTGGATGTCGCATTCCGAATCCAGACCCATGGACCGATTGGCCAGGTTGGCCGAGCCAAGGTGGACGATCCGGTCGTCGACGATCATCAGCTTGGCGTGGACATGGATCGCGAAGTCGTGGTCGCGCGGCGTGTAGATCGCCAGACGACCGTGCGCGTCGGCCTGGCGCAGGCGGTCGATGGCGGCGGCCTGGCGTTGCACGATGGCGACTTCCTCCAGCCAGCCGTGCGAGCCGTGCGGCAGCACCATCGCGATCTCCGGTCCATCCGGCTCGGCCAGCCGTTCGGCTAGGGCGGCGACGACGCGCTCGGCGCTGAGATACTGGTTCTCCAGGTAGATCGTGGTCTGCGCGGCGGCGATGAGGTCGAGGTACAGCCGCTCGATCTCGCGCACCGCGGTGAAGCCTTTCCAGGCGGGATAGGTCCGTGCCACCGCGACG
>CAZVLI010000896.1:0-2064 GCA_964627965.1 uncultured Rhodospirillales bacterium | reverse complement strand
CGTCGTTGCCGGTCTGACCGCGAATGGTGTCGTCACCAACTTCGCCGCGCAGGCTGTCGTCGCCGGCATTGCCGAACAGGCTGTCGTTGCCCGCATCGCCCGTCAGCGTATCGTCGTCGGCACCGCCGTAGAGTCGGTCGTTGCCGACATCGCCCAGCAGCAAATCGTCGCCCGCGCGCCCGATCAGCAGGTCGTCGCCGGCGTTGCCGCTGACGGTGTCGCCGCCGCCAGCCCCGTCCAGCGTATCGGGGTCGGCGCCCCCGGACAGGTTGTCGGGATTGTCGTCGCCGGTGAGCGACAGGTACTGCACATCGCTCTCGACCGCGAGCCAGATGTCGTCCGGACTGGTTAAGTCGATCATCGCAACTCCCCTGTACCGAGCCTAGCCCGGTATCAGGGCACGATGAAGTCGGCCGCGGTGAGTTGATTGGCGGCGATGCCCGTCAGCGTGACCGTCGTCGGCAGCGGCCCGGGATCGGCCACGATGGTGACGACGGCGCCGTCGGGCCCGTCGACGATCGTGATCTCGTTCAGCGCATGGCTGAAGTTGAGCAGGTCGGTACCGTCGGCGAAGTCGGTGATGACGTCGGTACCCTGGTTGATGTCGAAGGTGAACACGTCGATGCCGGCGCCGCCGACGAGGGTGTCGTTGGCCGGCCCGCCGATGAGCGTGTCGTTGCCGTCGCCGCCGACCAAGGTGTCGAAGCCCTGCATTCCGACCAGCAGGTCATCACCGGCATCGCCCTCCAGGGAGTCGCGGCCGCCCTGACCGCGCAGGGTGTCGCCGCCGTCTTCGCCATTGATGAAGTCGGCGCCGGAGTTGCCGTTCAACGCGTCGCTGTCGTCGTTGCCGGTGATGGTGTCGTCGCCGCCGCCACCGAACACGGTGTCGTTTCCGGGGTCGCCGCGGAGGCTGTCGTTGCCAGGGTGGCCACGGATCAGGTCGTTGCCGTCATTCCCCTCGATGATGTCGTTGCCCGTATTTCCGAACAGACGATCGTTGCCGGCACCGCCAAAGATGAGGTCGTCGCCAGCCTGGCCGTAGAGCGCGTCGTCATCGTCCTGGCCGCTGATGGTGTCGGTGCCGCTGCCGCCCGCCAGCAGGTCCGGACCGCCGGCGCCGAAGATGTTGTCGCCGACGCCGCTGCCGAACAGCGTGTCGCCATTGTCGGTCGGGATCGCCACCAGTCGACCGAACACCAGGGTGGAGATGCCGTCGTCGATCAAGGCTTCGGGCGCGTGCACCAGGGCATCGGCGAAGCCGTCGCCATTCACGTCGCCGGCGGCCCCGACGAACTGGCCATTGCTGGGCTGTGCCGCGGCGCCGGCCTCGGTGCTGAGCTCGGCGCCGGAAAGTTCGATGAAGTCGAACGGCAAGGCGTCCACGTTCGCCACCGGGAAGGTCCCGTTCGACCATGCCGGTGAGCCGAACGCAATCAGCGAACGGCCGCTGCCGAGGCCGATGATGATGTCGTCGACGCCATCGCCGGTGAAATCGCCGCCGAGTCCGACCGCATCGGTGATGTCGGCGGTCGCGCCGGGGATGTCGATCCGCAGGGCCTGCGTTCCGAGCGTGAGATCTGTCACGGCACCGCTGGCCAGCGACGGCGAACCGAAGATCACGTAGACCGAGGCGACGCCGCTGACCGTGGCGGCCGTGACGACGAGGTCGTTGATGCCGTCGCCGTTGAAGTCCGCCGCGCTGGAGACGCCATTGCCGAACCCGGCCGGGCCGGTGATCGTGATCGCGCCGGCGCCAAGCGCAGCCAGCGTATTGTCGCCGCTCAGCGTCGGTGTGCCGAACACCACGCTGATGGCGTTGTCGGCCCGCGACATCACGATGTCTGGACGGCCGTCGCCGTTGACGTCGTCGCCGCCGTCGATGCGTTTGCCGAGGTCGCTGCCGGCGGGTCCGGTGATGCGTGCCAGGGTTGGTGTTCCGGACGCCGTGCCGAAGGCGATCGATACCGCGCCGAAGTTCGAGTTCGGTGTCGCGACCGCATCGAGATTCTGGCCGATCAGGAGGTCGGCGAAGCCGTCCTCGTTCAGGTCGCCGGCATCGGC
>CAZVLI010000895.1:0-2065 GCA_964627965.1 uncultured Rhodospirillales bacterium | reverse complement strand
CAGCCGCATCCGTACCGACCCCACCGTCGACAATGGGCTCGCCATGTGGGTGGTATCCGACAACCTGCGCAAGGGCGCGGCGCTGAACGCGGTGCAGATCGCCGAGTTGCTGGGCAACCGGCACCTGCGCAAGGCGGCCTGATGCGGCTCGCGGCATGGCTGACGGCGGCGGCGCTGCTCGGTGCGGCGCTGCCGGCGCATGCGGACTACCAGCAGGGCCTGATCGACCACCACAACGGTGACTTCGACAAGGCCCGCGCCGCGTTCGAGGCGGTGGCGGACACCGATCCGCGCGCCGCCGTGGCGCTGGGCATCATGGCCGCGCGCGGCGACGGCGCAGACCAGGACATGGCCGAAGCCGCGGACTGGTTCGGCCGCGCCGCCGAGGCGGGCGACGCCACTGGCCAGTACCAGCTCGCCCGGCTGCACTACGCCGGCAAGGGCGTGGCGCAGGACAAGCCCCGCGCCGTGGAGTTGTTCGAGCTGGCGGCCAAGCAGGCGCACGTCGGCGCCACGCAGGCGCTGTCGCTGATCCTGGAGAACGGCGACGGTGTGCCGGCCGACGCGAAACGTGCCTTCGAGCTGGCGCTCTCCAATGCCGAGGCCGGCGTGCCGCGCGACCAGCTACGCGCGGCGCAGATGCTGGCCGAAGGGCGCGGCACCGAGGCTGACCCGGTCCGTGCCTATTTCTTCGCCTCGCTCGCCGCGCGCACCGGCTTGCAGGACGCGATCGACGCGCACGACGGCTACGCCGCCAAGCTCACCGAGGCGCAACTCGCCGAGCAGAAGCAGCTATTGATCGACTGGCGCCCCACCGGCCAGAAGTAGCGGCGGCCCCGGCATGCGCATCGTCGACATCCGTCAGGCGACGGTGCCGATCTCGCGCTACGCCGATCCGGACCTGCCGAGCGGCGGGCTCACCACCTCCACCGTCGCCCTGGTCACCGACCAGATCCGCGGCGGCCGCCCGGTCGTCGGCTATGGCTTCGCTTCCTTCGGCCGTTTCGGGCAGCAAGCACTTATCGCCGAGCGTTTCGCCCCGCGCTTGCTCGCCGCCGGCGATGTCGAACCTGAGACCGCCTGGGCCGCGATGATGGCCGGCGAGAAGCCGGGCGGGCATGGCGAACGCTGCGTCGCGGTCGGCACGCTGGACATGGCGATGTGGGACGCGGCAGCCAAGTGCGCCGGCCTGCCGCTCGCCGCCTTCCTGGCACGGCGGCTCGGCCGCGAACCGGCGCTCGACGTGCCGGTCTACGCCGGCGGCGGCTACCGCTACCCGACCGATGATCTTGGCCACCTGGCCGACGAGGCGCGACGCGCCCGCGACCTCGGCTTCGACCGGATGAAGATCAAGATCGGCGGCGGGGCCACGCTCGACGACGATCGCCGCCGCATCGACACCGTCGCGAAGGTACTCGGCGGCACGAATCGCGTCGCGGTCGACGCCATGAACAGCTACGACGCCCCGGCCTGCATCGCCGCCGCCAAGGCCCTGGCGCCGCCCGGTCTGTGGTGGTTCGAGGACATCTGCGACCCACTCGACTTCGCCACGCAAGGCGCGGCCGCGCGTGTCTATCCCGGCGCCATCGCCGCCGGCGAGGCGCTGTTCTCGCTGGCCGAGGCGCGTCTGCTCGACCGGCATGGCGGGCTACGGCGCGACCGCGACATCCTGCTGTTCGATCCGGTGCATTGCTACGGCCTGACCCACTACATCGAGATGGTCGCGGCACTGGAGCGGCTGGGGTGGCCCCGCGCCGCCTTCTGGCCGCACGGCGGTCATCTGTTCACCTTGCACATCGTCGCCGCGCTCGGTCTGGGCGGCGCCGAGGTCAACCCGTTCAGCTTCCCGCCCTTCGGCGGCCTACATGACGACGCCCGCATACAGGCCGGCCGTGCCGCGCCACCCGATCTCCCCGGCATCGGCCTGGAGGGCCGCGCCGACCTGTTCCGGCTGCTCGACGCGTGAGGCCGGCGCCATGACATGGCTCGCGATCCTGGCCGTCGGGATGCTCGCCGGTTGCGTCGGCGGCATCATCGGCTTCGGTGGCTCGGTGATCCTGATCCC
>CAZVLI010000894.1:0-2066 GCA_964627965.1 uncultured Rhodospirillales bacterium | reverse complement strand
GAACTCGATGCCCTGCGCGTCGCTCAAGGTCGAGAGCATGAGGTCGGACGGCAGGCTGGCGCCGCCGAAGACGATGTAGCCGCGGTCGTTGGCGGTGCCGAAGGCGATGTCGGCGAAGCCGTCGCCATTGAAGTCGCCATTCAGGCCGGCCAGGCCGAACGCCCCGATCCGGTCCTGGTCGGTCTCGCCGATGATGCGGATGCCGGCGTCGCCGAGGCTGTTGAGGTCGATGTCGCCGGGGCTCGCCGAGCCCCAGATCAGGAAGATCGTGCCGCGATCGGTCCCGCCATTATCGGCATAGGGTTCGCCGACGATGAAATCGTCGAAGCCGTCGCCGTTCACGTCGCCGGCGAAGGAAATGTAGGCATAGGCGTTGAGCGGGATGCCGGCGTCGCCGGCGACGGTGAAGCCGTTGTCGCCGAGATTGTCGATGTCGACGTTGGTGCTGCCACCGAGGATCGCCTTGACGCTGTTGTTGCCGGTGAGCAGCAGGATGTCGGCGATGCCGTCGCCGTTGAGGTCGCCGCCACCGGCAAGCCCCGCGCCGATCCGGTTGGTCGCGGTCCCGTCGATGGTCATGCCGGCATCGCCCAGCGAGGCGAGGTTCAGGGTGTTGCCCAACCCGTCGGCGGTGCCGAAGACGACGTAGGCGCGGCCGAAGTTCGCACCGGCGTCGTCGTTGCCGAAGGCGCCGATCAGCAGGTCGGGAATGCCGTCGTTGTTGAAGTCGCCGGCGCTGGTGACCACGCCCGCGCGGTCGTTGGCGGCCACGCCAGAGATCACCGTGCCGGCGTCGCCCAAGCTACCCAGGTTCATGTCGGCACCCAGATCGGCGCTGCCGAGGATCAGGTAGCTCTCGCCGGCATTGGTGTTGGCACCGCGGCTGCCGATGAACAGATCGTCGATGCCGTCATTGTTGAAGTCGCCGACGATGGCGCTTTCGCGGCCGGCCCGATCGTTGTCGGCCGCCGCCAGGATCGTGAATCCGCCGTCACCAAGATTGGCGAGATCGGTCGGCAGGCCGCTCGCGGTGCCGAAGATCACAAACACGGCGCCGGCCTCGGTCCCGTATTCCGCCGCCGGCAGGATCAGATCGTCGATACCATCGCCGTTGAGGTCGCCGGTCAGGCCACGCGGCCCGACACCGAGATTGTCGCCTGCCTGAATCGCATTGATCTGGATGCCGGCATCGCCGAGAGCGGCGAGGTCGATCGTTGTCATGGCCTACCCCTGTCGCGAACCTTGTTTACGGGTTCGTCGGCACACCCGCCCCCAGGCGAACCGGATTTACTTTTCAATAACTATAGACCGTCGCCCGCGCCGTGACAGGGCGCACAGCTAGTCGCGGTCATTTTGCCGCCGCAGCGACGGCAGGCCGATGCCGGTGGCGTCGAAGCCACCATCGACCGCCAGGGTCTGGCCGGTGATGTAGCTGGCGTTCGGGCCACACAGGAACAGGATCGCGTTCGCCAGCTCCTCTTCCAGCCCGTAGCGGTTCAGCGGAATGGCGTCGTGGTAGTCGGCACGAATGTCCGGCGTATGGACTTCCTTGGCCATCGCCGTGTCGACCGGACCGGGCGCCACGGTGTTCACGCGGATGCCGTACTGCGCCAGCTCGGCCGCCTGCTGCTTGGTCAGGTGCGAGATCGCGGCCTTGGACGTGCCGTAGGCGACGCGCAACGTGCTGGCGCGCAGGCCGGAGATCGAGCCGATGTTCACCACTGCCGCGCCACCGGCGTCGATCAGCATCGGCGACAACGCCTGCACGGTCAGGAACGGGCCGCTGAGGTTCACCGCCAGCACGCGCGACCATTCCTCGAACGAGGTGTCGAGCAGCGGCTTGAACACCGCCGTGCCGGCATTGTTGACCAGCGCGTCGCAGCGCCCGAACCGCTCCCGCACCGCGTCGGCCAGCCGCGCCACATCGTCCGGATCGGCGACGGCGCCGACGATGGCGAGGAAGTCGTCCGGCGCCGTGAGCTCGGTTTCGGTGCGCGCCAGCGTGTCGCCGTCGATATCGAACCCCGCGACCTGCCAGCCGTCGCCCAGGAAGGCGCGCGCGGTTG
>CAZVLI010000893.1:0-2069 GCA_964627965.1 uncultured Rhodospirillales bacterium | reverse complement strand
GGCGCCGGGTCCCGACGGTTTGGCGCTCAGCACCGATGTCGCGGTGCTCGGCCCGGCGAATGCCGAGCGCGTCATGCTGGTGCTGTCCTCGACGCATGGCGGCGAGGGCTTCTGCGGCTCCGGTATCCAGGGCGGCTGGCTGGCCGAGGGGCGCGGCAGGCAACTGCCCGACGGTGTCGCGGCGGTGCTGGTACACGCGATCAACCCGTCGGGCTTCGCCTGGGTGCGTCGGGTCAACGAAGACAATGTCGATATCAACCGCAACTTTATCGACCACGACGCCGGCCATCCGGAGAACCTGCTCTATACCCAGATCAGACACGCGCTGATCCCCGACGGTCCGTTCGAGAACATCGCCAAGGCCGATGCTGAGCTTGAAGCCTTCAAGGCCGAGAATGGCGAGATGTCGGTGCTGGCGGCGTGCAGCGGGCAGTACCAGGATCCGACCGGCATCTTCTACGGCGGCCAGCAGCCGATCTGGTCGAACCGGACGCTGGCGGCGATCGTGCGCGACCACCTGCTGGGTGCGCGCATGGTCGCGCACATCGACCTGCACACCGGGCTCGGGCCGTACGGTGTCGGCGAAGCAATCAGCTACCACAAGCCGGAGACACCGGAGCACGACAAGGCGCTGGCCTGGTACGCGGAGAACGTGACCACGCCCTACGTCGCCGGCGCCGCGGCCCCGATCAACAAGGGCAAGACCGGCTTCGGCGTGATGGACGCGCTGCCCGAGGCCGAAGTGGTCAGCATGACGCTGGAGTACGGGACCTATCCGCAGGACGAGGTGATCCACGCGATCCGCGAGGAACACTGGCTGTGGCGCCACGGCGACGAGGCCAGCGCCGAGGGACAGGCGATCCGGGCGAAGTTCCGCAAGATGTTCTATCCGGACGAGGATCGCTGGAAGGACATGGTCTGGGCGCGCGGCGACCAGGTGCTGCGCGGCGCGGCGCAGGGGCTGGGGTCGGCGTAGGCGTGTTGCGAGCCGTCATCGCGCTGTTGGCGCTGCTGAGTGTCTCGGCGCCGGCGTTGGCCGACGAGCGCACCGATGCGGTCGAGGCCAACGCGGTGCGCTATGCTGAGTTGCACGCCACCCTGAAACCCTGCACCCCGGCGCGCGACCTGCGCGATCGGTATCTGGACTGGATCGAGGCCAATCTCGGATTTGCCCTGGAGCACGTCAGCCAGGCCTACGACATCGCCTACCTGTCGGCGCCACGCGGAACCTCGAACTGCAGCCCGGATGGGCAAAGGCAGGTCGAGCAGGGCATGCAAACGCTGCTCGACCAGTTGCGGACGCTGGTCGTCGCCGAGGCACCGACGCCCGATCCGTCGGCGCCCCCGGCCTGGGTGCGCAGCCAGGCGATGTTCCTGACCTTCCTGTTCGCCGATGCCCACGGGGAACTGGCGGCCTGCGATGCGGCCGAGGCTGGGCTGCGCGACGGCTGGCTCGGCTGGATCGGGGAGAACCTGCCGATGCTGCGCGCGGACGCCGCGGCACGCTACGACGCGTCACTGGTGCGCGATGGTCTGCCGTCGCCGGCATGCACGGCGGAGACCATCGACAGTGCCCGGCTTCATCTGGAGCACGTCTATCGCGACCTGCAACGGCTCGGGGACACGCTGGCCGGCCGGCTGGCGTCGCCGCCGACCTGGACCCAACGGCTGATGGCGACCTACGAAGCCTGCGAGGCCGATGGCGGGCGGGCCGACGTGAACTGCTATTGCCAGGGCGAGGCCGTGGCGAACCG
This sequence comes from uncultured Rhodospirillales bacterium, assembly GCA_964627965.1. Lineage (GTDB taxonomy): Bacteria > Pseudomonadota > Alphaproteobacteria > JAVKFY01. The sequence goes on along the minus strand of CAZVLI010000893.1, from coordinate 315 downwards.
GGCGAAGGTGGCGCCGGCGGCCCTGACGAGCGAACTGGAAACGCCTGCCGAGCGACGCTGCGGCGAACCGCAAGCGATCCGCCTCACCCAGTACGACTCGTGCATCCAGCTCTATGGCGCTTTCGTCGACGGTGCCCGGCGGGAGCGGGCGGAGCGCATGTGCGGCTGCGTCGCCAGCCACATCGTCCGCCATTTTCGCGATCTGCCTTTGCCGCAGCTTCGAACGCGCGGCATCGACGCCTGCCTGAAGCTCGCCGACGGCTAGCCGTTGTAGGAGCGCAGCAGGTCGTCGACGACGAGCGCCTTCGTCGGCAT
>CAZVLI010000892.1:0-2070 GCA_964627965.1 uncultured Rhodospirillales bacterium | reverse complement strand
AAATGACGGGCCCTCCAAATATGTCCGTATTCGTTCGGAGTGTCAGGCTAGTGTGTTCAACTGTTAGCGTTGACGTTCCTTACCAAGGCAGACCCCGTCCCCTATGTTGCCAAGCTTCAAGCCGCCATGCCCTGACACCTCCTGGATGCTCTGAGAGGATCTGGACCGCTAGTCGAATGCGAGGCAAGTCCTCGCTGGCAAGGACAGTTGGATGTGCTGCGTAGCGTTGTCGATGCCTCCGGAGCTCCTAACCAAATGGAAAAGATTGGCCGGTACGGCGCGGGATGTAGTTTCTACGCAGCGGTTGATGATAGTGAAATTCTGCGCTCTCTTGCTTGCTGAACGTTCTCGGGGGAATGATTCGCGGTGACGATGAACCTAGCTAATTGCGCTTACTGTGCACTTACCGGAGGTCGTGGTTGCCGACAGTGTCCTTAACCTATTGGAATTAGGGTGCCGGTGGACCGACTCGAACCGCCGACCCACGCATTACGAATGCGTTGCTCTACCATCTGAGCTACACCGGCCGAAATCGCGGGCTAGGTAGCAGACGCGCAGGCCCGGCGCAAGCTCAGGCGGTGACGGTGGTCTTCGCCTTGTAACCGCACAGGTCGCTGATGATGCAGGCGGGGCAGTCCGGCTTGCGCGCCTTGCATACATAGCGGCCGTGCAGGATCAGTCAGTGGTGGGCGTGCAGCATGTAGTGCTTGGGGATGCGTTTCTCCAGCTTCAGCTCGACCTGCAGCACCGTCTTGCCCTTGGCCAGCCCGGTGCGGTTGCCGACGCGGAAGATATGCGTGTCGACGGCCATGGTCGGCTGCTGGAAGGCGATGTTGAGCACCACGTTGGCGGTCTTGCGGCCGACGCCGGGGAGCTTCTGCAGCACGTCGCGGTCGGCCGGCACCTCGCTGCCGTGCTCGGCGATCAGGATCTCCGACAGCGCGATGACGTTCTTCGCCTTGGTGTTGAACAGGCCGATGGTGCGGATGTGCTGCTTCAAGGCGTCGATGCCCAGCGCCACCATCTGCTCCGGCGTTTGCACCTCCTGGAACAGCTTCTCGGTCGCCTTGTTCACGCCGGTATCTGTGGCCTGCGCCGACAACACCACGGCGACCAGCAGCGTGTAGGGATTGACGTAGTTCAGTTCGCCGCGCGGCTCCGGCATCTGCCGCTCCAGGCGGGCGAACATCTCCTCGATCTCGGCCTTCTTCATGGTCGTCTGCTTAGCATCACGGCGGCCGGCGGGCTATATTGCATCAATGAGCGAGAGCGCCGCACCGCTGGCGATGAACGCCGTACTGTACCCGCATCGCAGCCTGGCGCCGCGCGGGTTCATCGTGCTCATGTGTGCCGTGGCGCTGGTCAGCTTCGCGGCCGGTATCGTCTTCGCGCTGCACGGTGCCTGGCCGGTGTTTGGTTTCTTTGGCATTGACGTGCTGGCGCTCTACATCGCCTTCCGGTTGAGCTACCGCGCCGGGCGCCTGGTCGAGACGGTGCAGATCAGCGCCGACGAGGTGCGGCTGGCGCGAGTGCAACCGAACGGCAAACGGCAGGACTGGTCCTTCGCGCCCTACTGGCTGCAGGTCATCGACGAGCAGCCGGACGGGCGCAACGGTCACCTGCTGCTGCGCAGCCACGGCCGCTCGGTCCGGTTCGCCGACTTTCTCAGTCCGGAAGAACGGGCCGGTCTGGCCGGCGAGATCCGCGACACGCTGCGCCGTCTGCGCGACGCTCAGAACCCCAGCACGTCGTTCATGTCGTAGAGCCCCGGCGCCTTACCGGCGAGCCAGCGCGCGGCGGTGACGCCGCCACGGGCGAAAATCGCCCGGTCGGTGGCAAGGTGGCTCAGCACCACGCGCTCATTCTCGGCCGCGAACATTACCGAGTGCTCGCCGGCAACGTTGCCGCCGCGCATTACGGCGTAGCCGATGGAACCGCGCACGCGCTCGCCGGTGATGCCGTCGCGGCCGCGAACGGCGACCTGGTCGTGACCGACGCCGCGGCCTTCCGCTGCGGCGCGGCCCCGGGTGAGGGCCGTGCCGGACGGGGCGTCGACCTTGTGCTTGTGGT
>CAZVLI010000891.1:0-2070 GCA_964627965.1 uncultured Rhodospirillales bacterium | reverse complement strand
AGTGCACGGCCAGGGAGCCCTCATTGAACGACCGAACCCTCCTTCCTCGCGCGTGGCGGCGCGCCGACGTCGAGCGTCTCGGCCTGCCGCGCTACGTCGCCAGCGACCTCGATGGGATGAAGACCGAGCTGCGCGACGGCGCCGGCTTCGTGCTGGCGAGCGGTCTGGCGCCGGCTGATATCGAAGCCTTCGGCGCGGCCCTGGGCCGGCCGCTGGCGCAGAACGCGGCCGGCGAGCGGCTGGTGCAGATCGCCGACTTCTCCGATGTCGACGCCTTCGACGATCGGGGCTATCGCTCGCCGGGCGAGCTCAACCCGCATACCGATCCGCCGCCGCTGATCGTGCTGCTGTGCGAGCGGGCGGCGCGCAAGGGCGGCACCAACATGCTGGTGAGCGCGGAGTCGATCCGCGACGCGATTCGGCACGAGGAACCGGACCTGCTGTCGGTGTTGGAGGCGGGACTGCCGTTCTTCATGCCCGACGAGAAGACGCAAGGCGCCGGCCGTGCCCGCGAGCCGTTGCCGATCCGGCTGGACGGCCCCGGCGGGCTGAGCTGCGTCTACTACCGGCCGTTCATCGAGCGCGCGGCCGAGGTCGCCGACGAGCCGTTGCCGGCGCGGGCGGTCGCGGCGCTGGACCTGTTCGACCGGCTCGCGACCGACCCGGATCGGCAGATCGAGTACACGCTGCGGCCGGGCGAGACGCTGATCCTGAACAACTACCGCGTGCTGCACGCGCGCGACGCCTTCGAGGACTGGCCGGAGAAGACGAAGCGCCGCTGCCTGCTGCGGCTGTGGCTCGACGCCGACTGGTTGCCGGCACCGCCGCCGCCCCATGCCGGCCGTCGCGATCCAATGGCGGCGCTGCTCTAGGAAGCTGCTGTTGGAAACGGGGAGAGCGACATGAGCGAGACTGGCCGCGCCGCGGTCTACGAGGCGCCGAACGCGCCCTTCGTGCTGCGGCACTACCCGCTGCGCCAGGCGGCGGCCGGCGAGGTGCTGGTCCGCATCACCATGTCGACGATCTGCCGCTCCGACATCCACTCCTACCAGGGCCACCGGCCGAACCCCTGTCCGGGCTTGCTGGGGCACGAGATCGTCGGTCGCATCGAGCAGCTCGGCGAGGGCGTCGAGCGCGACATGCGCGGCGAGGCGCTGGCGGTCGGCGACCGCATCACCTGGACGATGTTCTTCCGCGACGGACCGTCCTACCAGCGCGACGTGCTGGACATGCCGCAGAAGGCGACCGGCGTGCGCAAGTACGGCCACGACAAGGTCGACGAGGCACCGCACTTCCTCGGCGGCTTCGCCGACTTCTGCTACGTGCTGCCGGGCACCGGCATCCTGAAGCTACCCGACGATCTCAGCGACGAGGAGGCGACGCCGCTCAACTGCGGCGTGGCGACGATGATCGCGGTGACCGAGGCGGCCGGGATCGGCATCGGCGATGCCGTCGTGGTACAGGGTCTCGGCCTGCTCGGGCTCTACGGTTGCGCCATCGCCAAGGCGCGCGGCGCCGGCACCGTGATCGGGCTCGACACGGTGCCGGACCGGCTGGCGTTGGCCAGGAAGTTCGGCGCCGACGTCGCCATCGATATCGGCAAGGTCCAGGGCGAGGCGCTGATCGAGCAAGTGCGCGGCGTTTGCCCGCCGGACGGCGCCGACGTCGGCATCGAGGTCTGCGGCGTGCCGGCGGCGGTGCCGCTGGGCCTGAGCCTGCTGCGCACCGGCGGGCGCTACGTCATCGGCGGGCTGGTCAATCCAGGGGCGGAACTCACGCTGGATGGCAACGAGTTGCTGCGCCGCTACCTCACGATCAAGGGCGTGCACAACTACCATCCGCGCCACCTGGTGCAAGCGTTGGACTTCGTGCGCGGCAACCGGGATCGCTTTCCCTTCGCCGAGTTGGTCGAGGCGACCTTTCCGCTGGACCGGCTGGACGACGCGTTCGCCGCCGCGGCGGACCGTTCGGTGCTGCGCGCCGCCGTGGTACCGTGAGGCGCAACAGGGAGGCAGATCGCATGAAACTCTACGACTTCGCGCCGGCGCCGAACCCGCGCCGGGTGCGGAT
>CAZVLI010000890.1:0-2070 GCA_964627965.1 uncultured Rhodospirillales bacterium | reverse complement strand
GTTTCCGACTTCGAGGTCGGCGTGGACCGGCTGCAGCTGCCCGGTACGAGCTACGAGATCATCGACGGGCCCGACGGCGCCATCGTCACCTGGGGCGAGATGGGCACGGTGGTGACGCTGAAGGGCATCGACCCGGCCGATCTCTCCGCCGGCGACTTCATTCTCGGCTGACCTGCTCCGCCCGCAGGATGGCGTAGATGCCGCTGGCGGCGATGACCAGGCCGCCGGCGACGGTCCACATGTCCGGCAGGTCGCCGAACACCCACCAGCCGATCAGCGTCGCCCACACCAGCGCGGTGTAGTGGAACGGTTGCAGCACCGAAGCCGGCGCGGCCTGGAACGCGCGGATGAACAGGTAGTGGCCGAACGAGCCGACGATGCCGAGCGCGATCAGCGCGCCCCAGTCCACCAGCGTCGGCCGCACCCACACGAAAGGCGCGATGCAACTCATGACGATGGCGCCGACGCCGGCCATGTACAGCATCGACGTGGCGGGCGGGTCGCGGCTCACCATGCGGGTCAGAATCTGGTAGATCGCCCACAGGAAGGCGCCGCCGAACGGGATCAGTAGGTAGGGATCGATCTGGCCGAAGCCGGGCCTGAGAATGATCAGCAGGCCGACGAAGCCGACCGCGACGGCGGTCCAGCGCCGGATGCCGACCCGCTCGCCCAGCATCGGCACCGCCAGCGCGGTGACCAGCAGCGGCGCGATACCGGTGATCGCGTGCACGTCGGCCAGCGGCAAGTAACGGAACGAGACCACGAACACGCCGACCTCGACGACGATGATCAGCGAGCGGGCGAGCTGTCGCCACGGCATCTCGGAGCGCAGCAGCGAGGGCACGTTGCGCGGCCCGGCCATCGCGGCGGCGAAGGCGAGGAAGATCCAGAAACGGATCGCCAGGATCTGCGGCACCTCGTAGCGCGTCGCCAGGTACTTGGTGATCGCGTCCATGCCAGCCAGCGTGCCCATCGCCAGCACCATGAGCACGATCCCGCGGCCGATATCGTTTTGCATCAGCGCGGTGGAGGCGGCGGCGGGGGCGGCGGCGCGGCGCTGGCGATCGCCGGTTCGCGATTGGCGCGTCGGCCGCGCAGCACCAGGAAGATCGGGCCGATCGCGGCGATGCAGAACAGGCCGATGGCCCACAGCGGCCGGAACCACAGCCAGGCGAAGGCGATCACCGACAGCGCGATTGGCACCGCCAGCACGATGGCGATCAGCGCGGCGGCGGCCTTTGCCAGGCCCTGCGCGAAGGGGATCCACGACACCGCCGAGCTCAGCAGCAGGAACAGGCCAAGGAAGATGGCGCCGGTGCCGACAAGGCGCAGGCCCCAGGTCAGGTAGGCGTTGCGGGTCTCGGCCAGCGCCAGCATGGCGTCGGCGTTCATCGCGCCGGGCTCGATCATCGCCAGGTCGCCATGTTCGGTGCGGAAGGCCAGCAGCTCACCATTGGCCAGCCCCGCCAGGACGCTCACGGTCTGCTCCGGCACGGCGGAGAACTCGATGCGCAGGTCGCCGATCTCCCGGTTTCCGGGATCGCCGGAATAGAGCCGGTCGCCCTCCAGCCGCAGCGGCCCGACCTTCGGCAGGTCGATGGGGTCCGGCGTGATCTTCTCCGCCGCCGACAGGTCGTCGACCAGCGCGCGCGAAAGCCGGTACGCGCCGAGCATGGTCTCGGCCGGATAGAAGCGCTTGTCCTGGTACGGCATCGCCGGGTTGACGTAGCCGGAATGCTGGAACCCGGTCTGGCGCGTGTTGCGCCATTCCTTGCGGTACTCGTAGCTGGTGTTGCCGTCGCGGGTCTGCTTGCGCTCGACCCACTGGTACATGTCGACGTGACGGTCGAGGCGCAGCGCGCTCAGGTTGATCTTGAACAGTTCGTCGGCGATGTCGCCACCGGTGGCCGGGCCGACCAGATGCACGAGCTGGCCCTGCAAGGCCGGATCGACGCGGCCGAGATCGCCTTCGACCACGGCGTCGCGGCCTTCCGCGATGGTCTTGATGCGGTCGACCGAGCGGCCCTCGTTCCAGAACAGGGCGGCAATCGCGCCCACCGCATCAAGACC
>CAZVLI010000889.1:0-2073 GCA_964627965.1 uncultured Rhodospirillales bacterium | reverse complement strand
CTTCGTGATGTGCAGCCACCTGCACCCCGACCACGTCGGCTGGAACACGCGGCTGGCGGACGGCCGCTGGGTGCCGACCTTCCCGAACGCCAAGTACCTGCTGGGCCGCATCGAATACGAGCACTGGCGCGACAACGACCAAATGAACGAGGTGCGCCGAGCCGCCATCCAGGACAGCGTGTTGCCGATCGTCGAGTCGGGCCAGGCCGTCTTCGTCGACGACGGGCACCAGATCGACGACAGCTTCACCGTCAAGCTCACGCCCGGCCACACGCCCGGCCACGCCGAGATGCAACTCCGTTCCGCCGGCAAGCAGGGATACTTCGTCGGTGACGCGATCCACCACCCGATGCAGATCTACTGCGTCGACTGGTCGACCAGCGCGTGTTCGGACATGGACATGGCACGGGTCACGCGCCGGAACATCCTAGAGCGCGCGGTCGAGAACAACGCGCTGCTGCTGCCCGCGCACTTCATGGCCCCGCACTGCGGCCACGTGCACGAACAGGGCGACGGCTTCCGGTTCGAGTGGGGGGCTTAGGGCGGCCAAGAGCACGCCCGTCATCTCCCCCCACCTCACCCCAACCCTCTCCGCCCCCAGGGGCGGAGAGGACAGGTGAGGTGGGGGTGTTGGTGCCGATCTAGCTCTTCGCCGGCTCGCCCAGCAGTTCCGCCAGGGACTCGACCGAGTCGGCGTCGAAGATTCGCGAAGCCGCGCGTTTCAGCGCCGCACGCCGCGTATCGTCCGCGACGGCGCCGACCAGGGTGTCGAACTTGGCTTCGATCTCGGACTGGCTCAGCGGCGCCTCGGGGTAGCCACGGGCGACGTCGCGACGCGCGGCAACCTCGCGTCCATCCTTCAGGGTGAGCGTGACCTCGCCGGCGTAGACATCCGGGAACAGGTCGTCGAACGCGCCCGCGTCGCGGTCCACGCGCGTCGCGGCAGCGAGGCGCGCGATCTGAGGCTCGCTTTCGCGCAAGTCCTGGAACAGGTCGGTGAAGACCAGACCGCCACGCGCGACGCGCACCGGCAGGACGTACTGCGCGCAATGGCTCTTCAGCGGGTTGTCGTCGACGCAGTGCGCGCCCGAGGCCGCGAAGCGCAGGGCAATCGCCTCGACCTGCTCGGCATGAATGTCATGTGTCTCGATCAGTTCGGCCAATGCATCGAGCGCGGGATGCAGGAACGAGACGCAGGGATAGGGCTTGATCGCCAGCTCGGCGACGCCATCCCAGACGTGGCCAAGATCAGCGATCAGCGTTTCCGGTTCAGCCACCCGGCTGAAGGCGTGCAGCACGTTGTGGCCACCGCCGAAGATCCGATCCGGCCCGCCGAAGCCGACCCTGGCCAGCAGCGCGGCCGTCACGCCATTGCGCGCCGCCATGCCGATCTGGAACGGCCGGGCGTCCTCGCGCGGGTCGTCTTCCCAGGCCATCAATCCGGACGCCTGCAACCCCGCCAGCCCCAGCGCCCTGGCGGTCTGCTCAGCATCGAGGTCGAGCAGCCACGCCGCGGCGGCCGCGGCACCGAACGTCCCGCACACTGCCGAGGGATGGAAGCCCAGCGCGTAGAGCTCCTTCGGGTTCATCGCCATCGAAACGCGATAAGTGACCTCGCAGCCCAGCGCCACGGCGCCGACCAGATCGCGCCCCGGCCGGCCGCCGGCCTGACACAGCGCCAGCGCCACCGGCACCATCGCCGCGACCGGATGCAGGATCGCCTCGGGGTGGTGCGGTTCCATGTCCACGGCATAGCCGCGCGTGCCGTTGGCCAGCGCCGCCGTCACCACGTCGGTCTTGCGCCCCTGCCCGATCAGCGTCGCCGGACCATCGCCGCCATGCGCCACGGCGAACCGCCCGATGCCGGCGCTGGACGTGACCAGCGGGTGTGTGGCGGCGGCCAGCGTGCCAATGCCGTCGAACACCAGGGTGCGGGCATAAGCCAGCACCGGTTCCGGGAGGGCGGCGATATCGAAGTCGCTGACTTCAGCACCCGCATCCAACAAACCCATCATGGACTTTGTTGGATGCGGGTGCTGAAGTCAGCGACTTCGATATCGCCGCCCTCCCGGA
>CAZVLI010000888.1:0-2079 GCA_964627965.1 uncultured Rhodospirillales bacterium | reverse complement strand
GGCGGAAGCGAGCGCCCGGCCGGCGAACTTCATCGGACTGCACTTCTTCTCGCCGGTCGACCGCATGCCGCTGGTCGAGATCATCCGCGGCAAGCAGACCGACGACGCCACCCTGGCCAAGGCGATGGACTACGTGAAGGCGATCCGCAAGACGCCGATCGTGGTCAACGACAGTCGCGGCTTCTACACCAGCCGCGTCTTCGGCACCTACGTGCGCGAGGGGCTGGCGCTGCTGGCGGAGGGCGTGTCGCCGGCGCTGATCGACAACGCCGGGCGCATGGCCGGCATGCCGGTGGGGCCGCTGGCGCTCGCCGACGAGGTCTCCATCGAGCTGATGCACAAGGTCGGCGCGCAGACCCGCAAGGACCTCGGCGACAAGTACGTGGCCACGCCGGCCGACCCGCTGGTCGAACTGATGGTCGAGAAACTGGGCCGCCTGGGCAAGAAGGTCGGCAAGGGCTTCTACGATTATCCCGAGGACGGCAAGAAGCAGCTATGGCCGGGCCTGGCCGAGCACTTCCCGCCAGCCGCCGAGCAGCCCTCGGTCGACGAGGTGATCAAGCGCCTGCTCTATATCCAGTCGATCGAGACCGCGCGCTGCGTGGAGGAAAACGTCGTCACCGACCCGCGCGACGCCGATGTCGGCTCGGTCATGGGCTGGGGCTACCCGCCGTTCCGTGGCGGCGTGCTGAGCCAGATCGACATGGTCGGGCTCGACAGCTTCGTCGAGGACTGCGACCGCCTGGCGCAGCAGGTCGGCCCGCGCTTCGCGCCGCCGAAGCTGCTGCGCGACATGGCCGCCAAGGGCGAGAGCTTCTACCCGAAGGCGAAAGCCGCCGCGTAGGCGTCATTCCCGCGCAGGCGGGAATCCAGCAGACGTTGCCAGCGGGCGAGAGCTTCGCCCGTCATCCCTGGATGCCCGCCTGCGCGGGCATGACAACTGTTGCTGCCTACTTCCCCATGATGTGCTGCGCGATGGTCCACAGGCCGATGGCGACGAACAGGCAGCCGGCGATCAGTTTCAGGGGCACCTTGTCGGCGATGGCCTGACCGCCGTAATGCCCGGCGAGCACCGCCATGCCGGTCGCGGCGGTGAGCGCCAGGCTGCCGGCGATGAAGACGGTCCACGGTCGCCCGCCGTCCACCGAGGCGGCCAGCACCGCCAATTGCGTCTTGTCGGCGAACTCGGCCAGGAACACCGAGACCGCGAGGCTCAGCGCGTCCAGCATCGCTCGCTCCTTACTGCAACAGGGGTATCAGTCGCCCGGCCGCCTCAATGCTCTCCACCATGTGAAGAGTGAAGCCCTCGCGCGGGTGCAGGTCGGCGACCTCGTGACGGTGCGTCTGACCGTGACCGGTCAGCACATGCAGCGCGCCGGCCAGCCCGGCACGCTCGGCGGCCAGGATGTCGCGCGTCGAATCGCCGACCAGCCAGGACCGGCCGAGATCGATATTCATCGCCCGCGCCGCCTTTAGGATCATGCCATGGTTCGGCTTGCGGTCGGGGTGGTCGGGATGCACGTGTTCCGTCGGTCCGCGCTCGTGGAACGGACAGGCATAGATCGCGTCCAGATGCCCGCCGCCCTCGGCCAGTTGCCGCTCGATCTCGGTCTGCGTGACCGCGAACTCGTCCCAGGTGAACACACCGCGACCGACACCGCCCTGGTTGGTGATGATGACGACGGGCACGTCGCGCGCATTGGCGGCGGCGATCACCGGATAGCTGGCGCGGATCATGTCCACGTCTTCCGGTCGGTGCAGGTCGATGATGTCCTCGACGATCACGCCGTCGCGGTCGAGGAACAGGGCCGGCCGGGCCGGTTGCGCCCAGCGGCCGCGCACCTCGGCCCAGATGCGGTCCGGGTCGATCGGGAAGCTGTCGCGCAAGCTCAGGACGACGGCGAGAAGGCGGCGTTGATCTGGTAGGACCCGGTGCCGCCGCAGCAATGCTGCACCCGCACGTAGTAGGTGCCGGGCGCGACGTCCTGGGCGACGCGGAAATTGTACCAGCCGCCGCCATCGTCGTTGCTGGCCAGCACCGTGCCGCTGGCGTTGAGGATCGCGCCGACCACATCCGAC
>CAZVLI010000887.1:0-2082 GCA_964627965.1 uncultured Rhodospirillales bacterium | reverse complement strand
CCCTCGACCTTGGAATCGCCGCCGACGTAGGGCGCGATGTCGAGGACGCCGGGGATCGGCGACGGGGCGGGCATGGCGGACGTGCTCCTCTGGTAGACCGGTTCAGCCGTGCGCGACGGGCGCTGCGATCTGACGCGGATGGCTGCCGATCACCACGGCCTGGGCCAGAGCGTCGCCGGCCGTGGCATACAGCGCATCGAACGCATTCGGCCCGACGTGAAAGCCGTCGATCTCGACCAGGTGCTGGCGCTGATTGTCGGCGCGCTGCTCGTGCGTCGCCAGCAACCGCACCACCATGCCACTGGCGGCCGCGAGGTCGACCAGCCGGGCACGAGACTGGTCCAGGTCCGTCGTCAGCACGGCAATGGTGACGTCGTCACCGCAGGGTTCCAGGGCGACGCGGGCGATGACATAGGCGGACGGGTTCTCGAACCGGCCCGCCGGCGAGGAGATGAACGGCAGACGCCAGACGATGCGGGCGGCGCCCTCGCTCGCCGACTGGCGCGCCAGTTCCGGCCACCAGGGCTCGGCCTCGCCCTCGTCGGGCAGCGGCATCACCCCGCACATCGCCGGATTGTCGTTCACCGCGCGCAGGACCAGCACCGGCGAGCGGTGCAGTGTCATCGGCGTCGCCGAGCCGAAATGGTTGCGCGCCAGGTCCCAATATCCTACCGAGCGTTCCGGCGCGCAGACGGCAACCGCGTGATTGCTCTGCTGCGCGGTGGCCGTGTTGATCATCTCCGCCCATACCCGCGCCAGCAGGAAGGGCGGCACCGTGCCGGGCAGGTCGGCGGTGAGACGGGCAAGGATCTGCGCCTCGCGCGCCGGACGCGTGGCGGAGCGCGGATCGCCGGGATCGAGACGCTTGGCGCGGGCCACGTCGGCGATCAGGGCCATACGGCGGACGATGGCGTCGCGCAGCTCGTCGTCGATGGCGTCGATCTGGCGACGAAGCGAGTCCAGACTTGGCGTTTCGTCGGTCATCGCAACAGGTCGGCCGGCCGGGTTCTGACTGTATCAGGGAACCGGCAGGGTATAGTCGCTGGCATCGGCAAAATCAAAGAAAACGTTGACACTGTTTCGGCCCGATCCTAGCAAATGACGGCACCCGCAAGTAGATGAGCCATTCACGGAAGCGCCGCCGGCAGCCGGATTCCCGTCGATGACAGAGACCGCACACGATCTCGGCGTGGCCGACTTGAAGGCCGAGGGCATCTGGCCGGGGCACGCGCAGACGTTCTCCGAGCCGCTGCCACTGGATTGCGGCGTGGCACTGAGCCCCTTCACCGTGGCGTACCAGACCTATGGCGCGCTGAACGCCGATCGCTCCAACGCGGTACTGGTGTGCCATGCGCTGACCGGCGACCAGCACGTCGCCAACGAGCACCCGATCACCGGCAAGCCGGGCTGGTGGGAACTGATGGTCGGCCCCGGCAAGGTGCTTGATACGGACCGCTATTTCGTCATCTGCATCAACATCCTCGGCGGCTGCATGGGCAGCACCGGCCCGCGCTCGCTGAACCCGGCGACGGGGCGCCGCTGGGGCCTGGAGTTCCCCGTCATCACCATCGCCGACATGGTCCGGGCCCAGAAACGGCTGATCGAGCATCTCGGGATCGAGCGGCTGTTCTGCGTCATCGGCGGCTCGATGGGCGGCATGCAGGCCCTGCAATGGGCGGCGAGCTATCCAGAAGCCTGTTTCTCGGTGGTGCCGATCGCCACCGCCGCCAAGCATTCGGCCCAGAACATCGCCTTTCACGAGGTCGGCCGGCAGGCGATCATGGCCGATCCGAACTGGTACCAGGGCGACTACTACGAGCACGGCACCGTGCCGCGCGCTGGCCTGTCGGTGGCGCGCATGACGGCGCACATCACCTACCTGTCGGAGCCTGCGTTGCACCGCAAGTTCGGCCGCCGGCTGCAGAACCGCGAGGAAGTCTCCTACGGCTTCGACGCCGACTTCCAGGTCGAGAGCTACCTGCGCCACCAGGGCTCCACCTTCGTGGAGCGTTTCGACGCCAACGCCTATCTCTACATCACCCGGGCGATGGATTATTTCGACCTGGCGGCGGAGCACGACGG
>CAZVLI010000886.1:0-2083 GCA_964627965.1 uncultured Rhodospirillales bacterium | reverse complement strand
GAAGATGCCCTGGTAGCCCTCGCGCTCCAGCAGCGCCTTCAGGCCGAAGGTCTTGCGGGCGGCCGAGCGGGTCGCCGGCGGCAGCGTCTCGTCCATCTCCTCCACCGGCGGGCAGTAGCCCAGCACCAGGTTGAGGTTCCACTCCTTGGCGTAGCGCGTCCGGAAATCGTACATCTCCGGGAACTTCTTCTCGGTGTCGACGTGCACGACCGGGAACGGCACGTGGCCGAAGAACGCCTTGCGCGCCAGCCACAGCATCACATTGCTGTCCTTACCCAGCGACCACAGCATCGCGATGTTGTCGATCAGCTCGAACGCCTCGCGAAAGATGTAGACGCTCTGGGCTTCCAGTTGGTCGAGATGGTCCATGAATAGCTACCGATCGTCTGCCTGGCAGGCCATTGCCTGCACTTCAACTCTTGGCCGGCTGTGTAGGAGTCGCCATGCCAAGCGTCAACCCGGGTTCGAGTGACAACTTGACGACCTAGACCTACAGAATTGCTAACGGCCCTCGCAGAAAGACCCAGCAAGTTCCGGGCCAATTCATGCTGCACTGCAGCATCACACTGAATTTGGGGTCGCCCCCAAGAGAATCAAGGACTTATTTGCCCGCGTCGGACAGCAGTTCGAGAAACAGTGTTTCGACGCGGCGCGCATTGCCGTCCCAGGTATAGTCATATGCCGCTATGGCACGGGCCGCCGACGCTCCGAGCCGCTGTCGTAGTTCCTGATCGGCACACAATCGGTCGATGGCCGCGCGGAACGCACCGGGCGCGGCGGGGTCGAACAGCAGTGCGTTGTCGTCGTCCTGCAGGATCTCGCGGATGTTCGGCTGGTCCGGCGCCACGATGGCCTTGCCTAGGGTCATGTATTCGAACGCCTTCAGCGGCGAGGCGTAGTCGGTCACCTTCGGCTGCAGCGCCACGTCGAAGGCGGCGACGTAATGCGCCACCCGATCGCGCTGCACGACGCCCAGGACGGTAACCTGGTCCGCCACCCCGCGCTTCGCCGCGTGCGCCTCAAGATCGGCCCGCGCCAGGCCGTCGCCGACGATCAGGAAATGCAGGTTCTCGCGGTTCGGGCTCTCGGCGATGGCGTCGACCACGGCGTTGAGCCCGTGCCAGGCCCGCATGAAGCCGGTGAAGCCGAGCACCACCTTGCCTTCCAGGCCGAGTTCGGCCCGCGCCGCGTTGCCGTCGAGGCTGGGCGGGAAGCGCTCCAGGTTGATGCCGTTCGGGATCACCCGGATGCGTTCCTCCGGCACGCCGCCGGCGCGACAGAAGTCGGCCAGCACGTCCGTCACCGGCAGCACGTAGTCAGCCTGCCGCCAGGCCACGTGCTCCAGCCAGCGCGCCAGGCCACGCAGGCTGAGATCGCCATATTTGGCCCGCTCGTCGGCCAGCGGCGCGTTGACCTCCAGCAGGAAGGGTAGCTTTGCCCGTTTCGCCAGCCAGCCGCCGGACAGCAGGAACAGGTTGTTGCGCTCGTAGAGCACGTCGGGGCGCTGCTCGCGCCAGGCTCGCGCCAGCCGGAAGTAGGCCGGCACCGAGTAGCCCAGCTCCAGAAGTTCATAGACCGGCGCCGGCAGCATCTTCTTCAGCCAGGCGATCAAGCCGGCGCCTTCGTCGGTGGCGTCCTCGCCGAAGGTCGCCTCGCGCATGCCGCCGGGCTCGCACATGATGATTTCATGCCCGCGCCGCTTCAGCGCCGCCGTGAGCTCCTCAATGTGGACGTTCTGGCCGTCCTTCGAGCGCGTGCGGTGGTGATAAAGGATGCGCAGCTTGCGCGGGGCGACGTCGTCCTGTCCGCTCATTGAGGCCGCCAATCGGCCACGACGCGCTGGAACAGGTCGCGCTGGCCGGCGCTGGTGTCGTCCCAGGAGAAGCCCTCGGCATAGGCCCGCGTGGCCGCCGGCTCGGGCATCGCGGCGAACAGCGCCTGCGCCGCCCGGACCACGCCGTCGGCATCCAGCGTCGGCATCAGTTGCCCGGCCTCCGGCGTCGCCACCACTTCAGGCGTGCCCCAGACGTTCGAGGCGACCACCGGCGTGCCGCAGGCCATCGCCTCCAGCAGTACGTTGGCC
>CAZVLI010000885.1:0-2084 GCA_964627965.1 uncultured Rhodospirillales bacterium | reverse complement strand
GCCGCCGACAGCACGCCGGCGGCGTTGAATTCCTTGTAATCCGGCCCGATGCCGTTCAGCGCGCCGCCGCCGGCCGCCATCTCGCCATAGATGATCAATACCTTCGAGCCAGTCCGGCTGGCATAGACCGTCGCGTGCAGGCCGTTGGCGGCGGCCGGGCCGCGCCCGATCACCGCGACCCCGAGCTTGCCGGTCGCCCAGGCATAGGCTTCGGCCATGGCGACGGCGGCGTTCTCGTGCCGGCCGCCGCGGAACTCGATGCCGATGGCGTCGAGCGTGACGGCGAAGTCGGCGGTGTCGTCGCTCATCAGGCCGAAGACGACCTCGATGCCGTAATTCTTGATGTCCTCGGCGAGCACCTGATAGATCGGCGCCCGCCGTACGTCGTCCCGCATATCCGTTGCCGCTACGCTCACGAGTCCCTCCTTCGGCCCGGCGCGGAAGCGCGTCGAGCCATCAGTTTGCTATCCCTGGAGAAAAGACTACGCCCTGGCCGAAGGTTGGAGAAGGGCCGCACAGCCGGCATGCCTCTCATCAAACTCCCACAGCGCTTGGCACACGTTGGGCGGAACGCCCGTGAGTGCTATTTTATTCACGTCTGAGTTCAGTCGAGTTGTTGCTTACCGGAGTTGGCGGTGTCGTGATCGACGATGCGCACATGGAGCAGTTCGCCGACGCGCTTGACGTCGCGGACGCGCCGAGCCCGACGTCGACCTTGGTCATCGCGTCGACGCCAAGGTCGGGCAGTCACATGCTGGGCCATATGCTGCGGCAGACCGAATTGTTCGGCGTACCGTTCGAGTACGCGATGCCCGACAACCTCGATGTGTGGAAGCGCAAGCTCGGCACCACGGGCCTCGACGATACGCTGGATGCGATCATGCGACGCCGGACCACGAGGAACGGCGTGTTCTGCATCAAGCTGCACTACGAGCACCTGCAGACATTCGGCGGACTGGCCGAGGCGCTGCGAAGGTTTCCGAACCCGAGGCTGGTGCGCATCGTTCGCGAGGATGTCCTCGCGCAGGCCATTTCCTTCGTGAAGGCAAGCCAGACGGGCGTCTGGCTGTACGGTCAGGTCGGCAATCCGGACGCTGCTTCGTACGACGGCGAGGCCATCCATGCCGCGCTCCAGAAGGTCGTTCTAGACAACGCGTCCTGGTCCTACGACATCGCGCACGCCGGTCTCCGGGCGCCGACGGTCATCTTCGAGGAGTTGCTGGCCGACCCGCTGTCTTGCGCCAGGAAGGTCGCCGATCATGCCGGCGTCGCGTTCGACGAGACGTCGACCCCGCTGGGCGCCGCCACCACAAGGCAATCGGATAAGTCGGAGCGCGATGCCTGGAAAGCCCGCTACTTGTCCGAGACCGACGCGACAACCTTGCGCGCATCGCTGAAACAGGGGAAGCGGCAACGTGGCGGCCTGGTCAGGCGCGCGGCGAGGGCACTCAGAACCTGACGACGCTGCGGGCGAAGCCGCTTGTGGTTACTACGCACCCAGTGGCGGATAGTGTGCCCGCCAAACGTGCATTCCAGAACGTCGCTTGGGGTCAGGTCTCGTCGTCGTCTTCGTTCGATGTGTCGCGGCGCTTCTTCAGCGCGCGGTTCAAGGCGTAGGCGCCGGCGATGCCGGAAGCCAACAGTGCGGCCGTGGCGGGCTCGGGCACGTCCTGACTGCTGCTCGTGGTGAACGGGGTCGTGAACGGCGTCGTAAAGACCGTGGTCGTCAGGCTCGGTTCCGTCGTGATGGTCAGTGGCGGCGTGGTCGTCGCCGCGGTCGTCGTCGCCGGCCCGGTTGTCGTCTCCGTCGCGGGCGCCGTCGTCGTGACCTGGGCCAACGCGGTTTCCGCCAGGGTTCCCGACAAGACCATCGCTGCCGGCAGCGCGACCGCGCCGCCCGCTACGTGTTTGAGGAACTGCCGCCGCCGTGCGGCATGCTTGTCACGCGACTTTGAGGTCTTGTCCGTGCCCATCGATCCTGCCTTTCCCCGTTCACGCATGCGTCGCGGCGCTCGTGCCGCGCTCCAGGATTCGGCATGCAATCAACGAGCCAGCCACGGAAGTGCTTGAATTCATGCGGCCGC
>CAZVLI010000884.1:0-2094 GCA_964627965.1 uncultured Rhodospirillales bacterium | reverse complement strand
TGGCGGGGGCCGAACCTCTTGCGAGGAGAGGACCGCGTTCAGGCGAGGTCACGGGAGGCAGGGCCCCCGCCACTCAATGTTGCGGTTCGCGGGCGCGGTGAGCGAGAACCGGGCCGGCAACAGGGTCGCAACACCAAGGATGCTAGTGATAATGCGAACTGTTCGCAAGAAGAAAATCGCTTGATGTATCCGATGCCCGGCCGGCCTTCGCCCGGCATCTGCTACACTCGGGAGTCTGGGGCACATAAGAAATACCGGACGAGGGCATGACACCGGGATCACAGCCGTCAGGCGGCAACGAAGAACCGAGATATTCGGCGCACTACGACGAACCCTTGAGCGACGAGCCGCGTCACCGCGACCTGCTGGCCTGGTGGGAGGGCAAGCGGGGCGAGCGACAGGTGCCGACGCGGTCGGAACTGAACCCGGCCGAGCTGCGCGCGCACATGGGCTCGCTGGAACTGATCGAGGTGGTCGAGGGCGACGACTACCGCTATCGCCTTCTGGGCACCCACATCACCGAGGCTTACGGCCGCGACAGCACTGGCAAGACGGTGCGCGAGCTCTATGCCGACGATCCGGCGCTGCTCTGCTTCCTGCTCGGGATGTATCGCACCGTCGCGTCTCGCGGCGTGGTTGGCCGGAGCCAGGGCGACCTGGGCACGGTCGGTCGCGAGTATCGGCGCTTCGACGGTCTGTTGCTGCCACTGGCGCGCGACGACGGCGAGGTCGGCTGGCTGCTGGGGCAGTTGCTGTTCGAGTAGCTCAGTCGCGGACCCTGGCGTAGACGCGACAGTCGCGCGGCTCGGCCGACAGGTTGGGGTGCACCGAAAGCCGGCGCAGCACCCCCTCGAAGGCCATGCCGGCCTTCTCCATCACCCGCGCCGAGGCCACGTTGTCGACATCGCAGAACGCCCAGCAGCGCCAGATCGTCGGCCGCGCCAGCGACCAATCGACCAGCGTGGCCAGCGCCTCCGAGGTGTAGCCGCGACCCCAGAAGGCCGGCGCCAGCACGTAGCCGAAGGACACCGCATGGCCGCGCCGGCGCCACTCGATCATCCCCAGCGCCCGGTCCGGCTCGGTGCGCGCCGCGATCACGTAGGGCCGGCTGTCGCCACCGCCCCAGATCTCCTGGCAATGGGTCAGGAAGGCGCGGGAGTCCTCGACCGACGTGTGCGCCCGCCAGGTCAGGTACTTCGCGACCTCGGGATCGCTGGCGTAGGTGGCGAAGATCGTCTCCGCGTCATCCAGCAACGGCCGGCGCAGCAACAGGCGCTCGGTCTCGATCTCGGCAGGCGGCGGGCTGGACATGACGCCCAGCCTAGCCTCAATCCAGCGTGCGCCGGAACCGGACGGCCGCCAGCGCCATGGCGGCGATGGTGAACAGGGCGAGCGCCAGCACCTCGTGGCTGAGGTCGGGGAAGGTGGCGCCCTTCAGCGTGATGCCGCGGATGATGCGCAGGAAATGGGTCAGCGGCAGGATCTCGCCGATCGCCTGGGCCCAGCGCGGCATGCCCAGGAACGGGAACATGAAGCCCGACAGCAGGATCGACGGCAGGAAGAACATCATTGCCATCTGCATCGCCTGGAGCTGGTTGCGGGCGAGCGTGGAGAAGGTGTAGCCGACCGACAGGTTGGCCAGGATGAACAGCGTCGTGAGCGCACAGAGCAGCCACACGCTGCCCTCGATCGGCACGTTGAACAGCAGCCGCGCCGCCGCCAGGATCAACACCAGCTGCACCGCGCCGATCAGCACGTAGGGCATGATCTTGCCGAGCATGATCTCCACCGACCGGATCGGCAGCGCCAGCAGGTTCTCCATCGTGCCGCGCTCGGTCTCGCGGGTCACCGCCAGGGCGGTGAAGATCACCATGGTCAGCGTCAGGATCGTGCCGACCAGGCCGGGCACGATGTTCAGGCTGGCCTCGCCGGCGGGGTTGTAGCGGCGGTGGACGACGAAGCCGAAGGGCGCGGCGCCCTCTCTTGCCGCCGGCACCAGCCGTTCGCCGGCCAGCGCCCGGGACGGCAGGGCACTGAGCGCGGCGATGGCGTTGTCGGCCGCGGTCGGGTCGGCGGCGTCGGCGACCACCAGGA
>CAZVLI010000883.1:0-2096 GCA_964627965.1 uncultured Rhodospirillales bacterium | reverse complement strand
GTCGCGTCGACATCCGCAAGCTGGAACACTTCAGCCAGAACGATCCCGACGCCTACGCCTATTCCGGCGGCCTGAACCACACGACCCAGGGCCTGCTGGAGTTCGTGGAGATGTTCAAGGCGCCGATCAAGGTGCTGCACCCGCTGCTGACCGCGACGCAGGAGGGCAACTATCTCGGCACCGAGGCGTTCGGCGCCTTCCCGTTCCAGGGCATCGTGCTGGCGCACTCCAACGAGGCCGAGTGGCAACAGTTCAAGGGCAACAAGAACAACGAGGCGTTCCTCGACCGCATCTGCGTGGTCAAGGTGCCGTACTGCCTGCGCGCCACCGAGGAGTCGATGATCTACGAAAAGCTCCTGCGCGAGTCGGAGCTGGACGAGACGCCGTGCGCGCCGGAGACGCTGACCATGCTGGCGCGGTTCTGCGTGCTCAGCCGGCTGACCCCGCACGAGAACTCGAACCTGTACTCGAAGATGCGGATCTACGACGGCGAGAACCTGAAGGACACCGATCCGAAGGCGAAGTCGACGCAGGAATACCGCGACGCCGCCGGCGTCGACGAAGGCATGGAGGGCGTGTCGACCCGCTTCGCCTTCAAGGTGCTGTCGGAAACCTTCAACTACGACACGCACGAGGTCGCGGCCGACCCGGTGCACCTGATGTACATCCTGGAGCAGGCGATCCGGCGCGAGCAGTATGGCGACGAGATTGAGAAGAGTTATCTCGACTTCATCAAGTCCGAGCTGGCGCCGCGCTACGCGGAGTTCATCGGCAACGAGATCCAGAAGGCCTACCTGGAGAGCTATACCGAGTACGGCCAGAACCTGTTCGACCGCTACATCGCCTACGCCGATGCGTGGATCGAGGAACAGGACTTCAAAGATCCGGACACCGGTCAGCTGTTCAACCGCGAGATCCTCGACACCGAGCTGTCGAAGGTCGAGAAGCCGGCCGGCATCGCCAACCCGAAGGACTTCCGCAACGAGGTGGTGAAGTTCGCGCTGCGCGCGCGGGCCCGCAACAACGGCAAGAACCCGTCGTGGACCTCCTACGAGAAACTGCGCGACGTGATCGAGAAGCGCATGTTCAGCCAGGTCGAGGACCTGCTGCCGGTGATCAGCTTCGGCACCAAGACCGACAGCGCGACGGCGGAGAAGCACACCGAGTTCGTCGCCCGGATGCAGGACCGTGGCTACACCGAGCGCCAGGTCAGACGACTGGTGGAGTGGTACATGCGCGTGAACAAGGCGGGGTAGGACGGGAACCGCACAGATGTCGCTCACCGTTCCCTACTTCGTCGACCGCCGGCAGAACCCGAAGGACAAGAGCCTCGGCAACCGCCAGCGGTTCATGCGCCGCGCGCGTGACCACATCAAGCAGGTCGTCGACAAGTCGATCCGCGAACGCTCGGTCACCGACATTGGCGGCGGCGAGACCGTCACCATCCCGACCGGCGGCATCGACGAGCCGCGCCTGCGCCACGACCCGCGCGGCGGTGCGCACGAACGGGTCTATCCCGGCAACCGCGAGTACCAGGCCGGCGACCAGATCGAGAAACCGCCCAGCGGCGGCGGCGAGGGCGGCGGCAAGAAGGGCAGCGATTCCGGCGACGGCGAGGACGAGTTCCAGTTCGCGCTGACCCGCGAGGAGTTCCTCGACCTGTTCTTCGAGGACCTGGAACTGCCGGACATGGTGAAGACCACCCTGAAGGAGGTCACCACCGTGAAGCCGAAGCGCACCGGCTTCGCGGTCACCGGCACGCCGACCAACCTGGACCTGCTGCGCACGATGAAGAACAGCTTCGGCCGCCGGCTGGCGCTGCGTCGGCCGCGGCTGTCGGAGGTCGAGGCCAAGCAGGCGGAGATCGAGGCGCTGGCCGAGGACGATCCGGCCCGGCCCGCCCTGCTGGAGGAACTGGAAGCGCTGGAGCGCCGGCGCAAGGTGGTTGGCTTCATCGACCCGGTCGACCTGCGCTACCGCAACTTCGAGAACGAGCCGCAGCCGAACTCGAAGGCGGTGATGTTCTGCCTGATGGACGTCTCCGGCTCGATGGGGATGCGCGAGAAGAGCCTCGCGAAGCGGTTCTTCGTGCGGCT
>CAZVLI010000882.1:0-2098 GCA_964627965.1 uncultured Rhodospirillales bacterium | reverse complement strand
CGTAGCGTTCACGCGCGATCACCGCGCCTTTGGACACCGTGTCCGGCGGCAGGTCGCGGCCCATGGCGTCAAGCGCGAGGGTGATCTCCCTGGACACGCCCGGCCGGCCTCCTGCGCTTGCCTAGACTGCCGTCTGCGGTTCGCTGACCTCGCGGCCGTCGTAGTAGCCGCAGGCCGCGCACACGTGGTGCGGACGCTTCAGCTCGCCGCAATTCGGGCACTCGTTGTGCGCGGCTGACTTCAGGGAGTCATGCGCGCGGCGCATATTCCGACGCGAAGGCGTCACTTTTCGTTTCGGTACAGCCATTTTCGTTACTCTTCAGCAGGTTGTGGGGCGCACGACGGCAGCCTGAATTCGAACAGCCGTGTCTAACTGAGTTTGCGCAGGATCGCAAACGGCGATTGCGAGGATACCTCGGGTTCGGCGCTGTCCGCCTCCAGGACCGCGTCCGGCGCGCGCGGATAGGGATCGATCGCCAGCGCCAGGTGCTGCGCCACCATCTCGCCGACCGGGATCCGACCGTCGATCAGCGGTTCCGGCGGATCCTCGGCCTCGGCGTCGAAGTCGATCTCCGTTTCGGTCTCGGCCGACACCTCGGCATTCGGATCGAAGTCGACCTCGAAATCCTCCGCCACGTCGTTCTCCAGCTCGTCCAGCGTGACCACGCAGAGTTGGCGCAGCCTCGCCTTCACGCGGCCGGAGAGCCTGAATCGCGCCCGCCCGACCGGCCGCAACTCGACCTCCGCCTCGAGCCGGAGCACCGCCGGCACGCGGTAGCGCTTGGCCAGGGCCTTGAGTTCGGCCGGACCGGCTTCGATATGTAGGCGCAGGCCGCCCGGCCCGATCTCCGACGCCGATACCCAGCGTTCCAGCTCGCTCATGCCAGGCTCTCGCGCGTCGGCGCCGCCGGCAGCCGCGCCGCCATCAGGTCGCCAACCGGCGTCGCGGCGAATCGTGCCGCAAGCTCATGCGCGTAGGCCGCGAGAACATCAGCCTGCGCAGCTGGTTCCTCGCTGCGATAGACGTTGCGAGAGAGTGCCGTTGCGAGCCCTTCCCGGCCCTCGGCGGCCTCGTAGGCGGCGAACCGGCCGCGAAAGGCACCGACCATCTGTTTCAGGCGCCGGGCGATACCGTGGTCGCCCACGCCAAGCTCGCGTAAGCCTCTGTCCATGTCGGTAAACATGGTGTCGACCATTCGCTGTGCCAATTCCGGGCCCGGCGCCTCAGCTGCGGCCAGGACGCGGTGCGCCGCCCAGACATGCAGGGCGATGAGATCGAACCGGCCGTCGACCGTATCCGGCACCTCCAGGTCGATATAGAGCCACGGCGCCCGCGCCTGTTCGACCAGGGCCACGTAGAGCCCATCGGCGGCATCCCGCATCTCCCGCTTGCGACCGAACAATGCATCCAGCACGACGTGCTTCTCGCCTCCGTTGACAGGCCCGCCCGCGCCCTGTCATAGAGCGACGAGCGCAATTTCACAGGACGTAGACCACATGCCCCGCCGGTTCCGCAACCCAGCCCTGCTCGGCCTCGCCGTGGCGCTGCTGGCCGCCTGCGAGACCCAGGAAGAGCAGACCGGCTACATCGTCGACGAGTACTCGATCGGCGAGATCCGCCCCGGTGTGACCGACCGCGACTCGGTCGCCACGCTGCTCGGCACGCCGTCCGCTGGCGCCACCTTCGGCGACAACAAGACCTGGTACTACGTCAGTCGCCGCAGCGAGCAACTGGCGTTCCTCGACCCCGACATCAAGGACCAGCAGGTCGTCGCCGTTCGCTTCAACGATTTCGGCGTCGTCGAGGAAGTGAAGCGCTACAAGCTGGAGGACGGCAAGGACATCGAGCCGGTCGATCGGGTCACGCCGACCCGCGGCCGCGAGCTCACCGTCCTGGAGCAGCTCTTCGGCAACCTCGGCCGGTTCAACAACGCCGACCAGGGCGATCCGGGCCGCCGCTAGCCTCGCTTCGAGCCGCTCTTCGCCGCAAAGAAAAGGCCCGGCCGCCTGAGCGACCGGGCCTTCTGTTTCAGGTCACCCGCGCCTAGTGCGCCAGCATCGCCAGCAGCAGCAGCGCGACGATGTTGGTGATCTTGAT
>CAZVLI010000881.1:0-2099 GCA_964627965.1 uncultured Rhodospirillales bacterium | reverse complement strand
CGATGGTGCACCGGCGCCCGGAAGGAGTGCCGACCGACGCGACGCTGGTCGAGGTCGATGACACGCTGGAAGCGCTGAATGAGATGGCGCGGGCGCGGCGCGCCTACACCGCCGCCGCGGTCATCGCGATCACCGGCTCGGTCGGCAAGACCGGCACCAAGGAGGCGCTGCGCCGGGTGCTGTGCCAGCAGGCGCCGACCCACGCCAACGTCGCCAGCTTCAACAATCACTGGGGCGCGCCGTTGAGCCTGGCGCGACTGCCGCGCGACGCGCGTTTCGCGATCTTCGAGTTGGGCATGAACGCGCCCGGCGAAATTCGCGAGCTGTCGCGGCTGGTGCGACCGCACCTGGCGATCATCACCACGGTGGAAGCGGCACACCTCGAGTTCTTCGAGTCGGTCGAGCAGATCGCCGATGCCAAGGCCGAGATCTTCGAGGGGCTGGTCGATGGCGGGACCGCGCTGATCAACGCGGACAATCCCTACGCCGATATCCTGCGCGCGGCGGCCGAGCGTTCCGGCGCCGGTCGTATCGTCGGGTTCGGCGGCGGTGCTGGCGCGGACGCGCGCCTGATCAACGCCGTGCTGCATGCGTCGTCGTCGACCGTGTCGGCCGATGTCATCGGCCAGGCCGTGACCTTCAAGGTCGGCGCACCGGGCCGACACTGGACGATCAACGCCGTCGCGGTGCTCGCGGCCGCGAAGCTGCTCGGCGCGGACATTGGTTTGGCGGCGCTGGCGATGGCCGACCTGACGCCACCGAAGGGACGGGGCGAGCGGCATCAGGTGCGGCTTGCCGACGGTGCCTTCGAGTTGATCGACGAAAGCTACAACGCCAACCCGGCGTCGATGCGCGCGGCTCTGGAATTGCTGACGGTGGCGCGGCCGGGTCCGACCGGACGCCGCATCGCGGTTCTGGGCGACATGCTGGAGCTCGGCGAGGACGCGCCGCGGCTGCATCGCGAGCTCGCGGAGGAGGTGGCGCGGCGGCCGGTGGACATGGTGTTCGCCTGCGGCGAGCAGTCGGCGCACCTGTTTCAGGCGCTGCCGAAGGAGCGCCGCATCCTGCATACCGAACTGTCCGTCGACATGGTCGCGCCGCTGCTGGAGCAGATCCGCGCCGGCGACGTGGTGATGGTCAAGGGCTCGCTCGGCGTGCGCATGGCGCCGATCGTCGAGGCCTTGCTGGCGCGCGGTGCCGGCGACGGCGATGCTGTGGCGTTCGGGTAGCGGGACGGGGCCGGCAGATGCTGTTCAACCTCCTGGTGCCGTTGGCGGACGACGTGGCGATCTTCAATGTGTTCCGCTATCTGACGTTCCGAACCGGCGGGGCGGTGATGACCGCGCTGGTGCTGAGCTTCGTGCTTGGCCCGTCGGTGATCCGCTGGTTGAAGAGCCGTCAGGGCAAGGGCCAGCCGATCCGCGATGACGGACCGGAGCAGCACATCGTCGCCAAGCAGGGCACGCCCACCATGGGCGGCTTCCTGATCCTGCTGGCGCTGTCCGTGGCGACGCTGCTCTGGGCCGACCTGGGAAACCCGTACGTCTGGGCGGTGGTGTTCGTCACCGCCGGCTTCGGGCTGGTCGGTTTCGCCGACGACTATTTGAAGGTCACGCGCCAGCACAGCCGCGGCGTGCCTGGCAAGCTCAAGCTGCTGATGGAGCTGGCGATCGCGGTGCTTGCCGGCCTGTTCATTGTGCAGGTGTCGCCGTCGGAACTGTCGACGACGCTCGCGGTGCCGTTCCTGAAGAACGTCCTGCTCGACTTCGGCATCTTCTTCGTGCCGCTGGTGGCGCTGGTGATGGTCGGCGCGTCGAACGCGGTGAACTTGACGGACGGCCTGGATGGGCTGGCGATCGGACCGGTGATCATCGCCGCCGCCACCTTCGCGCTGATCGCCTACCTGGTCGGCAACGCGGTGTTCTCCAACTACCTGCAGATCCACTCGGTGCCCGGCGCGGGCGAGCTGGCGGTGTTCTGCGGCGCGCTGGTCGGTGCCGGCCTCGGCTTCCTGTGGTTCAACGCGCCGCCCGCGGCGGTGTTCATGGGCGACACCGGCAGCCTCGCGCTCGGCGGCGGGCTGGACGCGGTGGCGGGGC
>CAZVLI010000880.1:0-2103 GCA_964627965.1 uncultured Rhodospirillales bacterium | reverse complement strand
TCGTTCACCGCCACCGCGAAGTTCACCGTCTCCGAGTTGCCGGTCGTCACGCGACCATCCGCCGCCTCGAAGGCCAGCAACGAGATCGCGGCCTGCGCGGCGGTTGCCGTGCCGGTGAAGCTGTATAGACCGCCGCCCTGGTCGGTGAAGCCGGCGGCCGTGACCGACGCGGCGGTGAACGTGCCCTTGGCCACGTCGTCGATCTGCACCGTGGCCGTCACCATGTCCGGTGCATCGGCATCGGTGACGATGATGCCGACAAACGGCGTCAGCGTGCCGGCCGGCGGCAACGACGGCGCGACCAGGGTGTTGAGGACGGGCGCGTCGTTCACCCCGGTGACGACAATCGAGGTCCCGAGCAGAACGTTGAGGATCCCGTCCCCGACGGCATAGCTAAAGGCGGTCGTCGCGGTCTGACCGCCGCTCAGGGTGTTGTTCGTCGGCTGAAACACCAGCGTGCGAAGCGCCGCCTGTGCCTGTGCCGCCGTACCGTTGAAGACGAAGCTGCCCCCGCTGTTCACGAAACCGCTCGCGGCCAGCGACGCCGCCGTGAAGGCGCCGGCACCTGCGCCCGATTGCTGCGTTACCAAGACCGACACCGTGGCCGCGCCGGAGACCGTCACCGTCGCGAACGGCGACAAGGTCGCATTGTCGGCCACGGCCTGAGCCTCGAGACCGCCGCTGACCATCAACGTCGACGTCGGCGGCACCTCGTCGCCGGGCATGTCGCCCATGTCGCCCATGTCGACGTTGTTGTCATCCATCTGCCGCTGGCGTTGATCGTCGGGCGCCAGATCCCTGGCGTCGCCCGGTTGGCCTTCCGCCGGCGGCAAGCCAAGCCCCTCGCCCCCGGTCTGCTGCGGCGACAGGCCGGAGCCGAGGGCGCCGAGCTGACGGTTACTGACATCGGTTTCGGTGATCAGCGAGCGCGTGTTGCCGGTCTGCTTCGGCGAGCCCTCGAGGTCGTCGACGTCGCTGCCGAAGTTACCGCTGTCGCTGGGCTGCGGGGTGCCGGGCGCGCCCTCGCCGACGCTGACCTGGAATCCAGGGCGCGTGACCCGTCGGGTGACGCCGCCGGCGGTCACCGTCAGCTCCTTGCCGAACAGGAACTTGGCTGTCGTGATCGCACCGACGCGCAGGATGGCGATGCCGCCGCGGATGCCGATCGTGGCCGTCGGCGTCTTGATGGTGACCGGCGTGGTTTTGGATATCCGGCCGCCGACGAAGCGCAGCACGCCCTTCGACGCCGTCATCGCGATCTTGCCGCTCTTTGCATCGGGGTCATAGACGAACTCGTCCAGGACGAGGTCCGAGCCCGGCCCGACCGTCAGCGCCGAGCCATCGAGGAACAGCAGGTGGGTCTTGCCGTCTTCGCCGGTGACGATGCGCTCGTCGGCGACCACGTCGGTTCCGACCTGCAGCACCCGTGGCGCCGATTGCGGCGGCGTGCCTGTCGCGTCCGGCAGCACGGCCGACGTGACGCCGATATTGGCGGCTTGTACCCCTACAGCCGCGAACAATAGCGACGTCAGTAATGTCAGCGCGAAACGCATCGCGACCCTCCCCCACCGCCCGGGTGGCGGCGCGGGCAGTCTACTCGGATTCGCCGCCGCGGGGAGGGGCGCCGACCTGCTCAAGCAACTTTTGCAGGATGTCGTAGGGCTGCGCACCGACGACGCCATAACCGCCGGCGACGAAGGTCGGCACGCCCGTGACGCCGATCTGGCGGGAACGCTGCCAGTCCTCATCGACCGCGCCCTGGAACGTGCGCTTCTCCAGCACCTCGCGCGCCGCCTCGCCGTCCAGGCCGACGCTTTCCGCGATCTGCACCAGCAGGTCGAGGTCGCCGATATTCTTGGCGTCGACGAAGTAGGCGCGATAGAGCGCGTCGTGGATGGCTTCGCCACCTGGCTGCGTGTCGGCCCACTTGCCGAGCTCCTGCGCCAGGCGACTGTTGTAGGTGTGCGTGCGCTGGCCGTACGGCAGCCCCTCGGCGTCCATCAGGCCCTTCATGCGCTGGTACATCGCATCCAGGTCCATGCCGCGGCCGGCGAACAGGTCTTCCAGCGACCGGCCTTCCATCGGCGTTTCCGGATGCAGCGG
>CAZVLI010000879.1:0-2104 GCA_964627965.1 uncultured Rhodospirillales bacterium | reverse complement strand
CTGACATCGTCGCCAATCTCGGCGCCTATGTGTCCGGGGGCGGGCCAGGTGCGTCGACCAACGCCGCCTCGACGGCGATGGGCGGCATCTACGATATCCCAGCCATCTTCATGCGCAGCCGGGGCGCCTTGACCAACACGACACCGGTCGATGCCTATCGCGGTGCGGGCAAGCCGGAGGCGAACTACATCGTTGAGCGGTTGATCGACGCGGCCTCGCGCCGGCACGGCTTCGATCCGGTCGAATTGCGGCTGCGGAACGCGGTCGATCGCTTCCCGTACCAGAAGGCGCTGGGGGCGGTGCTCGACTGCGGCATGTTCAAGGCGCATATCGAGACGGCGGCAGAACACGCGGACCGCGAGGGGTTCCAGGCGCGACGGGACGCGTCGGCGGCAGCGGGACGGCTACGCGGCTTGGGCGTGGCGTGCTTCCTGGAAAGCGCGCGCGGCGCCCCGCAGGAAGAGGTTCAGATACGCTTCGCCGACGACGACAAGATCGAACTCGTCACCGGAACGGAGTCCAACGGCCAAGGGCACGAGACCGCCTTCGCGCAGGTCGCGTCCCAGCGCCTTGGGTTGCCGGTGGCGGCCTTCAGGTACGTGCAGGCCGACACGCGGCAAACTCGCATCGGCTTCGGTCATGGCGGTGCCCGCTCGATGCATATGGGCGCCGGCACGATGGCGATGGCGATCGACAAGATGCTGGAGGCAGCGCGACCTCTGGCGGCGCGACTGCTGCAGGCCGATCCGTCGGAGCTCGTCTATGCCGATGGCCGGTTCAGCCTCCGCGATGGCGAGCACGGCATCGATCTGTTGGAGGTCGCCAGAGCCGCGCGGCAGTCTGACCTTTCGGAAAACGGCGGCCTCGATACGACGGTCTTCCGCGAGAACGCGCCGTTCAGCTTCCCCGGCGGTTGCCATTTCGCCGAGGTCGAGGTGGATCCCGAGACAGGCCACGTCGACATCCGCCGCTACGTCGCCGTCGACGACTACGGCAACCTCGTCAACCCGAGGCTCGCCGAGGGACAGGTGCACGGTGGCCTGACCCAGGGCATCGGGCAGGCGCTGGGCGAGGATATCGTGTTTGACGCGGACTCCGGTCAACTCCTGTCAGGTTCGCTGATGGACTACTGGTTGCCCCGGGCCGCTGATCTACCAGCTTTCGAGGTCACGCTCGACGGCGAGCCGACGGCGGCCAACCCGTTGGGCGTGAAGGGCACCGGCCAGGCCGGTTGCATCAGTGCGCCGCCGGCGATCATCAACGCGATCCTCGATGCGTTGGCGCCGCTGGGAGTGACGGATATCGAGATGCCGGCAACGTCCCAGCGCATCTGGCGGGCGATCCGCGACGCCCGCGCCGCGCGGCAGTGAGTATCCTCGGTCGCAAACGAGAGGCGCACCGCACATGACGATGAACCCGCTTGAGTTCTGGCATTTCGGCCGGCCAGCCATCGCCGATATGGAGGCCGTGGCGCAACGCTGCGAGGCGCTGGGCTACGACGGACTCACTCTGACGGACTCGCAGAACCTTTCGGCGGATTCATACATCGCGATGGCGCTTGCCGCGCGCGCGACGTCCAAGCTGCTGATCGGACCTGGGGTCACCAACCCGCTGACGCGCCATGCCGCGGTCACGGCGAGCGCCATCGCCAGCGTGCAGCAGGTATCAGGCGGCCGCGCCATGCTGGGGATCGGACGTGGCGACTCGTCGCTCTTCAATATCGGCTACAAGCCCGTTTCGCCGTCGGCGTTCGAGCGCTACGTGGCGGACGTGCAGACCTATCTGCGCGGCGAGAGTCTCGACGCCAACGGATACGACAGCCAGCTCAAATGGCTCGCTGCCGCCGGCATGGCGAAGGTGCCCGTCGACGTTGCCGCGACCGGACCCAAGGTGATCGGTATCGGCGCCCGGCTGGCCGAGCGGGTGAGCTTTTCGCTTGGCGCCGATCCGGAACGCGTGGCCTGGGGCGTTGAACAGGTTCGTGCGGCGGTCGGTGCGGACGGCGAGATGCCGTCGCTCGGCGTCTATCTCAATGTGTGCGTGCATGACGACGTGGCGCGCGCCGCCGAACTCGTGCGGCCGGGGGTCGGAATCTTCGCGCACT
>CAZVLI010000878.1:0-2107 GCA_964627965.1 uncultured Rhodospirillales bacterium | reverse complement strand
ATAGAGGTATTCGACCGAAATGAACACCCGGCTTCAGGTCGAGCATCCGGTGACCGAGGCGATTACCGGCATCGACCTGGTGCGCGAGCAGATTCGCGTCGCCGCGGGGGCCCCGCTGCCGTTCCGGCAGGACGAGGTGACGCTCTCCGGCCACGCGGTCGAGTGCCGGATCAACGCCGAGGATCCGACGACCTTCGCGCCGCGCCCGGGCACGATCACCGACTACCACCCGCCGGGCGGGCTGGGCGTGCGCGTCGACAGCGGCCTCTACGCCGGCTACACGGTGCCGCCGTTCTACGACAACCTGATCGCCAAGCTGATCGTGCACGGGCGCACGCGCAACGAGGCGCTGATGCGCCTGCGCCGGGCGCTGGAAGAGTTCGTCATCACCGGCATCGAGACCAACATCCCGTTGCACCTGGAGTTGTTGGCCGAGCCGGATTTCGTCGACGGGCGTTACGACATTCACTGGCTGGAGCGCTTCGTCGCGCGCTGACATGGTCGCGATCACACCGGAGCTGGTGTTGAAGGCCTACACCATCGGGGTGTTCCCGATGGCCGAGTCGCGTAACGACGCACGGCTGTTCTGGGTCGACCCGCCGCAGCGCGGCATCCTGCCCCTGACCGGTTTCCACCTGCCGAAGCGGCTGAAGCGTACTGTCCGGTCCGGCCGCTTCCGGGTGACGGCGGACGCCTGCTTCGGGGACGTGCTGGCGGCCTGTCGCGAGAGCCGGCCGGAACGCAAGGACAGCTGGATCAACGACCAGATCACCGAGCTGTACACGGCGCTGGCGCGACTTGGATTCGCGCACTCGATCGAGACCTGGCGAGACGACGAGCTGGTCGGCGGACTCTACGGTGTCTCGATCGGCGCCGCGTTCTTCGGCGAGAGCATGTTCAGCCGCGAGACCGACGCGTCGAAAGTGGCGCTGGTGCATCTGGTCGGGCGGCTGATCCTCGGCGGCTACCAACTGCTAGACACGCAGTTCGTGACCGACCATCTGGCGCAATTCGGCACCATCGAGGTGCCGCGCGAGGTCTACCAGGGGCTGCTGTCGGCGGCCATCGACCGGCCGGCGGATTTCTACTGCGAGGGGCGCGAGCTTCCGCCCGACACAATCGTGCAGTCGATCACCCAGACATCGTAGACCGGGTGCTCCAGCGCCGAAATCGCCGGGCTGGAAGCGAACATCCAGCCGGTGAACAGGTTCAGCATCTGGGTCTCGCCGGGACGCCGTTCCAGCACTTCCAGGAACGCCGACACCTCCGGCGTCTCTTCCGGCGGCCGCTTCGAACAGGAGCGGACCGAAATCAGCAAGGTGCCGAAGCCGACCTGCTGGTCGATCGGCGCCTCGAAAGTGGTGATCCGGGCGGTGATCTTGTCGAGGCCGCGCAGAATTGCCATCGGCTCAGCCGGTTCGTCGGACGTGTCAGCGCCCTGCACCGGCTTCTCGCGCGGCACCGGCGGGGTCTGCGCCCACGCGGGCGTGGCGGTCAGCGCGACCGCAAACAGAGATGCCCGGATCAAGTCCGGGCATGGCGAGGGTTTGAATGATTTCATTTCAGATCGTCATGGCCGGGCTCGACCCGGCCATCGCGGGCGGCGATCAGCCGCCGTTGTCCGACTTCTTGTCGCCGCCGGAGTAGATCGCCTTGCCGATCAGTTCGGTGAGGTCGACCGAGCCCTGCGTGTACTCGATCTCGTCACCATTCTCGAGCATGTCGATGTCGGCGCCGGGCGAGATCGCCAGGTAGCTCTCGCCGAGCAGGCCGGCGCTGGAAACCTTCACGGACGAGTCGAGCGGCAGCTTGATGTCGTTCCGGATGCTCATGCGCAGCACCGCCAGGTAGGAGTCCGGGTCCAGCTCCTGAGCCGTCACGGTGCCGATCTTGATGCCCGACATGGTGACGTCGGAGCCGACATTGATGCCGTCGATCTTCTCGAAGCGTGCCTTCACCTCGTAGCCGTCGACGGCGCCGAGGTCGGCCTGGCCATAGGCGAAGAACAGGAAGAAGCCGGCAACGGCGACCACCATCGCGCCGATCAGTGTCTCGACAAGATTGCCGCCCATCGCAATTGCTCCTTTGCCGGCCCTATTCCGGCCGC
>CAZVLI010000877.1:0-2123 GCA_964627965.1 uncultured Rhodospirillales bacterium | reverse complement strand
GTGAAGGACGACGACTACACCTTCACCATCAAGCTGATGTCCGGCAACGCCGACCTGCCGTGGCTGATGACCGACTACCATCTGGCGATGTGCCCGATGAAGGCCGACGGCAAGATCGACTGGGAGTCGGGCGACGGCACCGGTCCCTACAAGATCGTCAGCCACGAGTTCGGTGTCGGCACCAAGCTGGTGCGGCATGACGGCTGGCACGGCGAGGGCGCCTACTTCGACGAAGTCGAAATGACGGTCCTGAACGACCCGAACGCGCGCCAGACCGCGCTGGTCACCGGCGAGGTCGACGGCATCACCCAGCTCGAGCTGAAGACGCTGTCGCTGCTGAAGCGCAACCCGAATATCCTGGTCGACAACGTGCCCAGCGCCGCCGCGATCACAATGCCGATGCATTGCGACGTCGCGCCGTTCGACAATGTCGACGTTCGTCTCGCGCTGAAGCTTGCCATGGACCGCGAGGACATCATCAAGAAGATCGCCTTCGGCACCGCGATTCCGGGCAATGACTTCCACGTTGCGCCGAACATGCCGTACTGGGCCGACCTGCCGCAGCGTAAGTACGATCCGGACAAGGCCAAGCACCACCTGAAGAAGGCCGGCGCCGAGGGCCTTTCGGTCGAGATCAGCACCGCCGACAGCGTCTACTCGGGCGCCGTCGATATGTGCGTGCTGTACGCCGAGCACGCCAAGAAGGCCGGCATCAACATCAAGGTCGTGCGTGAGCCGAACGACGGCTACTACTCCGACGTCTGGCTGAAGAAGCCGTTCTGCATGGTCCAGTGGGGCGCCCGGCCGACGCCGGACGTGATGTTCTCGCTGGCCTACAAGGACGACGCGGCCTGGAACGAGAGCCGCTGGAAGAACCCGCGCTTCAACGAGTTGCTGCGCGCCGCCAAGGCCGAGCTCGACGAGGCCAAGCGCACCGAGATGTATCGCGAGATGCAGTCGCTGGCGCGCGACGATGGCGGCACGATCGTGCCGATGTTCACCAACTTCGTGTACGCGCGGCGCAAGAACGTCATGCACGGCGAGAACCTCGCCGCGAGCTGGCAGATGGACGGCGCCCGCGCCTGCAGTCGCTGGTGGTTCGCCTGACGACGGCGTAGCCGGTCCGGCGCCATCGGCGCCGACACCGAACGAGGCGGCGCGTCGGATCCGTGTTCGAACATGGAAGCCGACGCGCCGCCGGACCGCCCTCTATCGCGGCGCCGTCGGGCGCCGCGTCCGGTCGTGCATGGGGGAGTGCCCGCCCGGCGGAGGTAACGACAAGCCGGCAAGGCTGAACATGCCGGTGCCATAGCGATCAGGCGGGGAGTGCGTGACGTGAAAGATATCGGGGTCATGGTGCTCAAGCGCCTGGGCCTGGGGCTGGTAACGCTCCTGGTCATCTCGGTACTGATCTTCGGTGCTGTGGAACTGCTGCCAGGCGACATTGCCGAGGCGGTGCTCGGCATGGGCGCCACGGAAGAGAACGTGGCGGCGATGCGGAAGCAGCTCGGGCTCGATCAGCCTGCGGTGTTGCGCTACTTCCAATGGCTGGGCGGTGCCGTCGTCGGCGATTTCGGCACGTCGCTGATCTCGCAGTCGCCGGTCGGCGAGGTGATCGGCGGACGCTTCGCCAACACGCTGTTCCTGGCCTGCTACGCGGCGGCGATCGCGGTGCCGCTGGCGATCGTCCTTGGCATCATCGTCGCGCTGCTGCGCAACTCGATCT
This sequence comes from uncultured Rhodospirillales bacterium, assembly GCA_964627965.1. Lineage (GTDB taxonomy): Bacteria > Pseudomonadota > Alphaproteobacteria > JAVKFY01. The sequence goes on along the minus strand of CAZVLI010000877.1, from coordinate 397 downwards.
TCGATCGCGTCGCCAACGTGCTGACCCTGACGTCGATCTCATCGCCGGAATTCTTCCTCGGCTACGTCCTGATCCTGTACCTCGCGGTGAAGGTCGACTACTTCCCGGCCATCGCCAAGCTCAGCCCCGACATGACCTTCCTGGAGCTGCTGGAGCGCACCTTCCTGCCTGCGCTCACGATGGTCCTGGTGGTCACCGCGCACATGATGCGCATGACCCGCGCGGCGATCATCAACCTGCTGGCCTCGCCCTATATCGAGATGGCCCGGCTGAAGGGTGTCCCGCCGTGGCGCGTCATCGTGCGCCACGCGCTGCCGAATGCCTGGGCCCCGATCATCAACGTGGTGGCGCTGAACCTGGCCTACCTGATCACCGGCGTGGTGCTGGTCGAGGTGGT
>CAZVLI010000876.1:0-2129 GCA_964627965.1 uncultured Rhodospirillales bacterium | reverse complement strand
TTGCCGGCGCTGCTGACTTGACCGCGTCGGGGACCGCGCCAGCCATCACCGTGCGCGGGCGCCATCGCCTGTGCCGGCGCGGCGCTAGCGCCTGACGGCGCGGCGCAGGGCGCCGGCGGCGGCAAAGCCGGCATTGCCCTTCCAGACATGGACCAAGTACCAATCGCCGTTGCGTACCTTGCCGATCAGCGTGCCCGACAGCGAGTCATCATCGATCGTCTTGCTATCGGCGCCCGGCGTCTCATAGAGCTTGACCTTGCGCCAGTCGATTTTCTCCAGGGCAATGTTGTTCAGCGCCCGGCGCGCCCGCTGGCTGTCGATCATATCGATGACGTACTTGTATTGCGGCGATGCCTCTTGCGCCGCCTTGCACTGTTGGCGAAACACCAGGCAAAACTCGAGGCGGTCCAGCTGATAGGTTTTGCCGGTCCAAGTGTAAACGCCGTCGACCGGCTGGCGGCCGGCCGCGTATTCGATCGACTCCAAGTTCTGGTGGTTGCCGCGCCATTGCCCCGACGGCGCCAAGTTGGTGATGCCGAACGAGTCGAACACGCTGGTGAACGTGCCCTTTCTATAGACGTAGACATCGCCGCTGCAGCCGCCGGAGCCGCAGTGATAGGCGTCCGTGTAGGACACCGCGAACGCCGGCGTGCCGCGTTTGTCGAAGCGGAACTCGCGGACGTTGGTCGGGTCCAAGCGGAACTTGGGGAATTCTTTGGTCACCGGCCCTTCCAGTTTGCGGATCAGGCGTTGTTTGAGGTTCGCCATCGACGGTGTGGTCGCCGCCGCGCCGGCGAACATCACCCGGTCGCGGCGCACGATGCCGTCCAGCGTCCACGGCACTTGATCGCCGCCGGTTGCCCGCGACACCGCGTAGCGCACGTTGCTGAACATTTGCAGATCCGTGACCCCGGGCTGCACCAACTCGGCGGCCAGCGCCTTGGCATAAGGCCCGCCGCCGTCGCCGACATCCGTCGCGGTCTTGTCCGGCGATGTCGCGAACGCGATCAGCACGCCGCTTTGTTCCTTGACCGCGACAAAGCCTTTGCCGCCGCGCGCGCCCTGCAGTTCATTGCGGCAGGCATCGACGACCAGGTAGTGCGCGGCCTTCGGCGCATCCTGGCGCAAGATCTCCAATACCTCGGAATGCTTGACGCCGTCGGCGCGCAACAGCCGGCTCGACGGTTTGGCGACATCGACGGGGATCAGGTAGTTGGCGCCCTTGGAGGCAATGCCGTGGCCGCTGTAGTAGACGAAGCCGATGGCACCGGCGCCGGCCTTGCTGAGGCGCGCGGTATAAGCGTCCAGGGCCTCGAAAATGTCGGCGCGTGTCGCGTTTTTCACTGGCTTCAAAACGTCGAAGCCGACCGCGCGCAAGGCGTCGCCGACCAGCTTGATGTCATTGAACGGGTTGACCAGCTTGCCGACACCGGGCTTGTAGTCCTGGTTGCCGATCAGCAGCGCCACGCGCTGTTGTGCCGACGCCGGCAAGGCCACCGAAACGACGAATAAAACAACAATCAGTAATCGCATGACGATTGCACCACCGTCTTGGTCGCAGTGCGCTCATGCTACCGGCGTGCCGTCACGCCGACAAGGCCGTCATGGTCGATGCCCACGTCGATGCCCGCGCCAGTTATCACCGCGCGCGGACGCCATCGCCTGTGCAGCCACGGCCGCCCTTACCCACTCGCCGCGTAACAGACATCGCGCACCGCCGCTGCGATTTGCTCGGCATCGGGCAGGTAGGCGCGTTCCAGTTGGTCGTTGTAGGGCACCGGCATTTCCGGCGCCCCGATCCGGCGCACCGGCGCGTCGAGCCAGTCGAACGCCTCTTCCATCACCGTCGCCGCGATCTCGCCGCCGATGCCGCCGAAGCGGCCGGCCTCGTGCACCACCACCGCGCGGCCGGTCTTCTTGACGCTGTCGACCATCGTCGCGGTGTCGAGCGGTTTGATCGTGCGCGGGTCGACCACTTCCACCGCGATGCCTTCGCGCTCGAGGATGCCGGCGGCTTGCACGGCGCGCTCGACCATCGCCAGGGTCGCGATCACCGTGCAGTCGCTCCCCGCCCGCACGATCCGCGCCTTGCCCGGCTGAATGGCATAGGCCGCTTCGGGCACCGCCTG
>CAZVLI010000875.1:0-2129 GCA_964627965.1 uncultured Rhodospirillales bacterium | reverse complement strand
GCGCGTCGCGCGATCCAGGCGCACGAACCGGTCGACCACGACACAGCGCGGCAGCGCTGCCGCGACGCGCTGGGCCAGGTCGGCATTCCTTCGCCGGACGAGCGGCTGGCCGCCTATCCGCATCAGTTCTCGGGCGGCATGCGCCAGCGCGTCGCCATCGCCATCGCGCTGCTGAACCGGCCGTCGCTGATCATCGCCGACGAGCCGACCACGGCGCTCGACGTCACCATCCAGGGCCAGATCCTGTTCGAGGTGCAGAAGCTGGCGCGCGAGACCGGCACGGCGCTGATCTGGATCACCCACGATCTCGCCGTGGTCGCCGGGCTGGCCGACCATATCTCGGTCATGTACGCCGGCCGCGTGGTCGAGCAGGGCGACGTCGACCAGGTGCTGGACCGGCCGCTGCACCCCTACACGCACGGCCTGATCGGTTCGGTGCCGAGCCACAACCGGTGCGGTCAGCGCTTGACCCAGATCCCGGGCATGACGCCGTCGTTGCTGAGCCTGCCGACGGGCTGCGCCTTCCGCGAACGCTGTCCGCGCGCCGGCGCCGACTGCGCGCAGGAGCCAGCGGTGGAGAGCCTCGACGGACGGTTGATCCGCTGCTTCCACCCGCATGTCGAAGGGCAGGCGGCGTGAGCATGTCCGGCGAAGCGCCGATCGTTGAGACCCGTGAGCTGTCGAAGCGGTTCGTGCGCGCGTTGGACGTCGCCGGCAAGATCGCCGAGCGGCTCGGCGTCGACGTGCACGAGGAGGTGGTGCACGCGGTCGACGGCGTCGACTTGACCGTGGCTAAGGGCGAAGTCGTCGGGCTGGTCGGCGAGAGCGGCTGCGGCAAGTCCACGCTCGGCCGTATGGTCGCCGGCATCCTGGAACCTTCGGACGGCGACCTGCTGATCGACGGTATCGAGGTCGGTGAGCAGAGCCCGGAACAGGCCAAGGCGACCAAGCTGAAGATCCAGATGATCTTCCAGGATCCGTTCGCGTCGTTGAATCCGCGCATGCGGGTGAACGACATCATCGGCGAGGCGCCGCGCGTGCACGGCATGGTGAGCCGGGCTGAGCTCACCGACTACGTGGCCGAGACCATGCGCCGCGTCGGGCTCGACCCGTCCTACGCGCGCCGCTATCCGCACCAGTTCTCCGGCGGCCAGCGCCAGCGGATCGGGATCGCCCGCGCGCTGGCGGTGAAGCCGGCCTTCCTGGTCTGCGACGAGGCGATCGCGGCGCTCGACGTGTCGATCCAGGCGCAGGTGATCAACCTGTTCATGGATCTGCGCGAGCAGCTCGACCTGACCTACCTGTTCATCAGCCACGATCTGTCGGTGGTCGAGCACATCTCCGACCGGATCGTGATCATGTATCTCGGCCGCGTGGTCGAGCAGGCACCGACCGACGAGCTGTTCGCCGAGCCGAACCACCCCTATACCCAGGCGCTCCTGGCCGAGGTGCCGCGGCTCGACTTGCGCAAGCGCGACTTCGTGCCGGTGAAGGGCGAGATCCCGTCGCCGCTCGACCCGCCCACGGGTTGCCATTTCCACCCGCGCTGTCCGCACGCCACCCCGCGCTGTGCCGCCGAGCGCCCGACGTTGCGCGAGATCGCACCGGGGCGTCTGTCGGCCTGTCACCTCAACGACGGGTAGGTAGCCAGGGATGCCCGGATCAAGTCCGGGCATGACGGGCTCGGCGGTTTTCCCTTTCGTCATGCCCGGGCTTGACCCGGGTATCCACGTCCCGCTGCTTGACGTTCTCCCAAATGAGAACATAATAGGAACAAATGCGAGGATCGGGACACATGACCGGCGCCCGGCGGGGCGTGGTGGCGCGGCTGAAGCGTCAGGTGGAGCGGCTGGAGCAGGTGACGCCGGCGCGCGCCGGGCGGTTCCGGCTGGCCATCGACGACGTGGACGCGGCACTGGGCGACGGCCTGGCGCAGGCTTCGTTGCACGAGGTGGTCGGCGCTAGCGACGGGGTCGGTACCGCCTTCGCCGCATGGCTGGCGGCCCGGCGCGCCGGTGCTGACGGCATCGTCGTGTGGTGCGGTGCCTGGCTGCCCTATCCGCCGGGTCTGCGTGCGCTGGGGCTGGATCCGGCGCGGCTGGTGTGCGTTACCGGCCGGCGCCCGGAAG
>CAZVLI010000874.1:0-2129 GCA_964627965.1 uncultured Rhodospirillales bacterium | reverse complement strand
TCACTAGAGCCATTGCAATTCTCCTCCGAGTCGCAATCGCCCCAACTTAAGGCACATTCAATCTAGCTTGTAGACCCGGCTGGCGGTGCCATAGAACACCGCGTGCTTCTCGTCCTCGGAGAGGTCCTTGGCGAGCTTCTTGAACGCGTTGTAGAGCACCTTGTAGCTGACCGACTGCTTGTCGACGGGGAAGTTGCTCTCGAACATGCAGCGGTCCGGCCCGAAGACCTCCAGGCAATGCCGGTAGTATGGCGCGTGCGCCTCGACCAGCTCGTCCGAGGTCGCCGGCGTGTCACGCTTGTGCCAGCCGAAGCCGTTGATCGGCATCGCCAGCCCGCCGAGCTTCACCACCACGTTCGGACACGCCGCCAGCGCCGAGATCGCCGCGCGCCAGGTCAGGAACACGTCCTCGCGCTGACCTTCGTAAGGGCCGATGCCGAGCGGCCCGCCGACGTGGTCCATGATGATCGTCGTGTCAGGCACCGCGCGGGCACAGTCCGTGAGTTGCGCGATCTGCGGGTGATAGCTCCAGGCGTCGAAGGTCAGGCCCATCCTGCCGAGGACCCTGAGGCCGGCACGGAAGGCCGGCCGATCGTAAAGGTCAGCCGGTGGATTGGTGTGCGAGCGGCGCACGCGCTCGTCGGTATCCCAGCCCGCGGCGTGCCGGATTCCACGGAACAAGCCGCCGCCGGCATCGACGTGCGCCTGCAGCGGCGCCTCCGCGTCGTCACCAAGCAGCATGTCGACGTAGCTGACGATGCCGGCGATCCGCGTCGGCGAGCCTTCCATCAGCTTCGCCTGCGCCAGCGCGAACTCGGTCTCGCCGACCGAGCGCATATGTTCCGGCCCGTCCTCGCGATACTCCGCCATGCAATCGATGAATACGGTTTTCTCGACCCTGTGCCCGGCGCCGGTGTCGGCCTTTAGGTCGTCGGCCAGGTACGGGCCCCAGCCGCTGCTGGTCCACAGGTGGTGATGCGGATCGACGATGCGCCGCTCCGGCTCCAGCACCGGCTCGTCGACCAGGGCCAGCCAGTCGGGACGGTCATGGCTCATTGCCGTACTCCTTGCGCGGTGACCGGTGCGTCGAGGCCGACGGCCTCGGCGGCGGGAAAGTTGAGCTCGACCTTGATGCCGTTCGGGTCGTGCATGAACACCTGCCAGGCGGACGCCGGGTCGGCCTGGCGCTCCTCGTAGGCGATCCCGAGCCTGTCCAGCCGGTCTCGGGTGTCGCGCAGGCCCGTGGCGGTGAAGGCCACGTGGTCGACCACGCCCGAGCCACCGTCCGCGGTGCCGGGCGCCGCGCCGAGATAGGCCTCGCGCTGCTCGGAACGGGAAGTCGTCAGGTGGATGACGTCCTTGTCGCCGATGTAGAGCCAGCACACCGGGAAGCCGAATTCCGGATGCGGTCCCTCGGCGAAGCCGAGCACGTCCACGAACCAGTCGCGCGTCTTCGGCAGGTCGTCGGTCTGGATGAGAAAGTGGTCGAAGCCAGTGAGCATGATGGGTCCCTCTTGTCCACGAGGATAGAGGATCGACCGCCCGACCGTCACCCGCCGTGGATGCCGCACTCCTCCTTCGCCCGTCCGCGCCAGCGGCCGGCGCGCGGGTCCTCGCCGGGACGCACCGGCTCGGTGCAGGGCGCGCAGCCGATGGAGAGGTAACCCTCCGCCTCCAGCGGGTGACGCGGCAGGTCGTGCGCGGCGAAGTAGGCGTCGAGGTCGGTGCGCGTCCATGTCGCCAGCGGGTTGATCTTGACCCGCTCGCCCTCGATCTCGGTCACCGGCAAGGCGGCGCGGCTGGCGGTTTGGAAGCGCTTGCGGCCGCTGATCCAGGCATCGAACGGCGCCAATGCCCGGTCCAACGGACGAACCTTGCGCAGCGCGCAGCACGCGTCAGGGTCGAGCCCATGCAGGTCGCCCGTCGGGTCCTGTGCGGCCAGTTCCGCCGCATCCGGTGTCACCGTACGGACGTCGGTCAGACCGAGGTCGTGCACCAGCCAGTCGCGATAGCCCAAAGTGTCGGCGAACAGCTTGCCGGTATCGACCATCAGCACCGGCGTGTCCGGCCCGCAGGTCGCGACCAGGTGCAGCAACACAGCGGACTCCGCGCCGAAAGAGGAAACGACG
>CAZVLI010000873.1:0-2129 GCA_964627965.1 uncultured Rhodospirillales bacterium | reverse complement strand
CGAGCGATATCGGCCTCACGGTGGTGTTCACCGAACACGACATGGCCGTGGTCTTCGCGGTGGCGACGCAGATCTCGGTGCTGCACCAGGGCCGCATCCTGGCCGCCGGAACACCGGAGGCGGTGCGCGCCAACGAGGACGTCCGCAAGGTCTACCTGGGCGAGTCGGTCGACGCCTGAACGCCATCCGCCGCGCGGCGAGATGGCACCTACATGATCTGGTTCACCGTGCCACCATCGACGCGCAAGGCCGCGCCGGTGGTGGCCGCCGCCAGCGGGCTGCACAGGAACACCGCCAAGTGCGCCACCTCGGCGGACTCGTGGAACTTACGGGTCAGCGACGTCGGCCGGAAGTTGGCGAAGAAGTCGGCTTCCAGCTTGGCCACCGGAATGCCGGCCGCGGCGGCACGCTCGGCCCGAATGCGCTCGGTGTTCTCGGTGCGCGTCGGGCCGGGCAGCAGCGCGTTCACGGTGACGCCGGTCTCCGCCAGCTCCATCGCGTAGGCACGGCTGACCGCGAGCTGGGCCGTCTTGGTCATGCCGTAGTGCGCCATCTCGACCGGGATGTTCAGCGCCGACTCGCTGGACACGAACAGCACCCGGCCCCAGCCCTGTGCCTTCATCGCCGGCGCGTAGGCCCGCGCGAAGCGGATGCCCGACATCACGTTGACCTCGAACATGTGGGTCCAGTCGGCATCCTCCAGCTCGAACAGTTCCTTGCGGCCGTAGATGCCGAGGTTGTTCACCAGGATGTCGACCGTCGGCACCGCGGCAACGACGGCCGCGGCGCCTTCCGCCGTGCCGCAGTCGGCCGCCACGCCGCCGACCTTCGCGCCGGGACAGTCAGCGACGATCCGCGCCATGGCGTCGTCGACTCGCGCCTGGGTGCGTCCGTTCACCACCACGTCGGCGCCTTCGGCCGCGAGCCCGCGCGCGATCGCATAGCCGATGCCGCCGGTCGAGCCGGTGACCAGCGCGCGCCGGCCGTTCAACTGCAGATCCATGCCTCGTCCCCTCCCCGATGTTCACCTGGCCGACCTTAGCGCATCCGCTCCGATGGCGGACGACCGGGAAATGTCCAAGAATCGCCACAGCATCCACGCCCAAACATCCCCGCCACTTAAGGTTTTCTTCAACGCCAGCTTGTGTGCTGCCCGCACGCCAACGGCACGCGGGAGTATCAGTACATGGCCGACATCTGGATGGGCGCCAGCCGCGAGTTCACCACCCTTGCGGCGGCCGTCAACGCCGCCAGCGACGGCGACACGATCTACATCGACGCCGGCGTCTACGAGAACGATTTCGTCGTCATCCACAAGGAGCTGACGCTGGTCGGCGTCGGCGGCAAGGCGCACTTCACCGCCACCGAGCAGATCGGCAACGGCAAGGCGATCATCGTCGCCAATGCCAGCCTGACGATCGACAATCTGGAGTTCTCCGGCGCCAGCGTCGCCGACGAGAACGGTGCCGGCATCCGCTACCAGCAGGGCACGCTGGTCGTGCGCAACTCGTCCTTCCACGACAACGAGAACGGCATCCTGGGCGGCGCGCAGGCCGACGGACGTATCGAGGTCTACAACTCCAGCTTCGTCGACAACGGCTTCGGCGACGGTTTCACGCACGGCCTCTACGCCGGCAAGATCGACACGCTGATCGTACGCGACTCGCTGTTCGAGGCGACCTTCAAGGGCTCGCACATCAAGAGCCGGGCGGAGAATGCCGAGATCACCGGCAACCGGCTGATCGACGGCGACGGCCAGAGCAACTACGGCGTCGACCTGTCGAACGCCGGCAATGCCATGGTCGTCGGCAACTGGTTCGAGCAGGCCGCAGACACCTCAAACCGGCACATGATCGCCTACGGGCCGGAGGGCGCTAACCCCGGCACGCTGACCGTCGCCGGCAACACGATGATCAACTTCCGGCCGCTAGCGACAGCGGTGCGCAACTGGACCGACAACGAGGCCAGCGTCACGAACAACACGTTCGTCGACATCAGCCTGTGGATCAACGGAACCGCGACAGCCAGCGGCAATGTCGATGCGGAGCTGGCCGACGTGCTGGCCAACGCGGCGCCGACACTCGGCGACGACGCGGCCAGCGGCGAGGTCGATAGCGGCATCGCCATCG
>CAZVLI010000872.1:0-2130 GCA_964627965.1 uncultured Rhodospirillales bacterium | reverse complement strand
ACCCGCGCGGCGTCGTCAATGGCGGGAGGTGCCAGCGGCGCTTATGGCTTGGCGCGCGCGACCTCCGGTGCCTCCGGTGCGGCAGGTGTAGCGGCAGGGACGGCCGGTGTCGTCCGCGCCGGCGCCGGTGCTGTCGGTCAAGGCGTTCGCAGCGTTGCGGGACGCGCGACATCGGGTATGCGGCAATCCTTTGCAGACGGTCAGCGCGGCGCTTTCACCGCGACGGGCGGCACGCGTCTCAGCGGCGGTGAGGCGTCGACCAGCACTGCGGCCGCGACAAGCGGCGCGCCCGGCTGGGCTCAGAAGCTGAGGCGGGAGCAGCGGCTGCGCGAAGGCGCGACCGTGGCTGCACACACCATCCGCGATGGCGACCGCCCGGCCTCCGGTGAGAACCCCCGACTAAGAGACGATGATTGAGGGACGACGATTGATGTTCAAACGCACCACCACGACCTATGGCGACACACCCGAGCCGGTGACGCCCTATCAGAAGGCAGCCCAGGTCTGGGACGAGCGCATCGGCTCGGCGCGCGTCCAGGCGCGCAATTGGCGCTTCATGGCATTCGGCTGCCTGGCGCTCGCCATCGGCCTCTCCGGCGGCGTCGTCTGGCAAGCCGGACGCAGCACCATCACGCCTTATGTCGTTGAGATCGACACGCTTGGGCAGACCCGTGCCATCGGCCCGGCGATTGCCGCCTATGAGCCGACCGACGCGCAGGTCGCCTATCATCTGGCGCGCTTCATCGAGAATGTTCGCTCGCTCTCGATTGACCCGATCGTCGTACGCCAAAATTGGCTGCGCGCTTACGACTACGCCACCGACCGCGCCGCCAGCACCCTGAACGACTATGCGCGCGAGAACGATCCGTTCTCCCGGGTCGGCCAGCGCACGGTCACCGTCGAGGTGACCAGCATCGTGCGCTCGTCCGGCGACAGCTTCGATGTGCGCTGGCGCGAGCAGTCTTTCGAAAACGGCACGCTCGCTGCGACCACGCGCTACACCGCGGTCCTCTCGATTGTGTTGCAACCGCCGCGCACCGAGGAGGCGCTCAGGAAGAACCCGCTCGGCATTTACGTCCACGCGCTCAATTGGAGCCGCGACCTCATCTCGGGAGACAACCAATGAAGAAAATCCTTGTCCTGACCCTGTCCGGCTTGCTGGCCGCCTGCGCCACCAAGCAATTACCGCCCGAGATCAGTTACGATGCGGAAGACTTCAATGCGGCCGCAGTTACAGCCGAACCGCCACGTCCCGTCCAGATCGTGACCGTACCCGAGCCACTGCCGCTTCCCGGGCAGTTGAAACGGCTGCCCGGCGACCGCGCGCCGCGCGGCGAAGATGGGCAACCACCGGAGGACCGGGTAGTCGACGCGAACGAGGCCGCCAAGGTCGAGCCGACAGCGGATGGCTACGTCAACGCCATCCAGGTCTATCCCTATACCGAGGGCGCGCTTTACCAGCTCTACACGGCGCCGGAGAATGTCAGCAACATCGCCCTCCAGCCGGGAGAGAAGATCGTCGCCGTCTCGGCCGGCGACACCGTCCGCTGGGTGATCGGCGACACGGTGAGCGGCACCGGGGAGACCGCGCGCGCCCATGTACTGGTGAAGCCGATCGCCGAGGATCTGCGGACCAACCTCGTCATCATCACCGACCGCCGCGCCTATCACCTGGAGCTCACCAGCACACCCGAGACCTATATGGCCTCGGTCTCCTGGCATTATCCCCGAGACGAACTCCTCGCTCTCACGCGCCGCAACGCGGCGGCCGAGGATGCCGCGGAGCGCGTGATTGACCGCGGGCTCGATATCGCCAATTTGCGTTTCCGCTACGCCGTCAGCGGCGACAATCCGCCATGGCGGCCGGTGCGCGTCTTCGACGACACCCATAAAGTCTATATCCAGTTCCCCGCCCGCCTCGACCAGGGCGAGGCGCCGCCGCTCTTCGTTGTCGGACCGGACGGTGAGAACCAGTTGGTCAACTACCGGGTCCGCGGCCGCTACTACATCGTCGATCGGCTCTTCGCCGCCGCTGAGCTGCGTCTGGGTGAAGACCCGCAACAGGTCGTGCGCATCACGCGCACCGATGGCCGTCCTGCCCTGTCGAGCCGACCCCGTAACGACGACAAC
>CAZVLI010000871.1:0-2139 GCA_964627965.1 uncultured Rhodospirillales bacterium | reverse complement strand
CGGCTGCATACTCTGAATAATGCCGACCGACAGTCCCAGAAATTCGTAGATGGGACGCATCCAGTTAGCGTCGCGCTCGGCCAGGTAATCGTTCACCGTGACGACGTGAACGCCCTTGCCCTCCAGGGCATTGAGATAGACCGGCAGCGTCGCGACCAGCGTCTTGCCCTCGCCGGTCTTCATCTCCGCGATCTGCCCCTTGTGCAGCACCATGCCGCCCATCAGCTGCACGTCGAAGTGGCGCTGACCCAGCGTGCGCTTGGCCGCCTCGCGCACCACCGCAAAGGCCTCGCTCTGGATTTTCTCGAGCGTCTCGCCAGATTTCAGTCGGTTCCGGAACTCGTCGGTCTTGCCGCGCAGCTCGTCGTCGCTCAGCGCCTCGATCGCCGGTTCCAGCCCGTTGACCGCCTCTACCGGCGCGCGCATCGACTTCACGATGCGGTCGTTGGTGGTGCCGAAGACACGCTTGGCGAGTCCGCCCAGGATGCTCATTTACTGCAGCCTCTGATTGCGTCGGGCCTGAATTGCGATCGCGCGGAAGGCGCGCGCACGGAGCGGCACGGCCTCGCAAGGGAAGTCGTCGCTACGCCTGACAAATAAGCAGGCCGCCGGGGGCTGTCAACGAAGCCGGCCGCCTTGCCGCAGGCACGCAACTCCACCATGATGCACGGCCGCCGGCGCCGGCGGCTTGCCGGAGCGAGAGGAGCCCGAAATGGTTAATAGTTGGTGCCGTCGCCTCGGCCTGTCCGTGGCGCTGCTGGCGCTGTCCGCCACAGCGCAGGCCCAGAACCAGAGTCAGCCGCAGATTCAGCCAGGTGGCGGCGCCCAGGGCGCGGCCCAGGAAGACGTGGTCGTCGCCACCATCGACGGCGCGCCGATCCGCATGTCCGACGTGGAACTGGCCTTCAGGGGCCTGCCGGCGCAGTACCGCAACCTGCCGCTGCCGATGATCTTCGGCTCGCTGTTGCAGCAACTGATCGACCGTGAACTGGTCGCCGGGGCGGCCGAGAAGGCCAACCTGACCGACGATCCCGAAGTCGCCAAGCGGCTGGCGCTGGCCCGCCGTCAGGTGCTGCAGCAGGCCTACCTGTCGCGTCGCGTGAACCCGCAGCTCACCGAGGAGAAGCTGCGTGCGCGCTACGAGAAGGACATCGCCTCCAAGCCCGGTGCCGAAGAAGTGAGCGCCCGTCACATTCTTGTGGCCACTGAGGAAGAGGCCCAGGCGGTGGTGAAGGCGCTGCAGGAAGGCGCCGATTTCGCCGAGCAGGCCAAGGAGAAGTCGATCGGCCCGTCCGGCCCGCGCGGCGGCGACCTCGGCTTCTTCAAGGCGGAGGACATGGTGCCGGAATTCTCCCAGGCGGCTTTCGCGCTGAACGCCGGCGAGACCTCCGCGCCGGTGAAGACCGAGTTCGGCTGGCACGTCATCCGGGTCGACGAGCGCCGCGCCCAGCCGGTGCCGACCTTCGAGGAGAGCGCCGAGGAACTGCGCCAGGCGGTGGCCCAGGAGGTCGTCGCAGGGATCATGGAGGAGCTGCGCGGCAAGGCCGACATCAAGACCTTCAACCCCGACGGCACGCCGCAGATCACGCCCGGCGGCAAGCAGTAGCAACGACAACCCGGAACTGAGACGAACGATGGTCGGAACCCTGCCGGTCTCGCCGCTGGCGCCGAAGCGTTTTCCGCGGCTGGCGCCGGTCGCCGGCGTGCAGCTCGCCGCCGTCGCGGCCGGCGAGCGCTACGCCAAGCGTCCGGACCTGATGCTCGCCACCATGCCGGCCGGCACCACGGTCGCCGGCACGCTGACCAAGAACCGCATGCCGGGCCAGCCGGTGGTCTGGTGCCGCCGCCTGTTGCCCAAGGGCAAGGCGCGCGCGCTGCTGGTCAATGCCGGCAATGCCAACGTGTTCACCGGCCGTGCCGGCGAGCAGGTGATCGCTGACGCCGTCGAGACCGTCGCCAAACAGGTGAAATGCCCGGCCGACGAGGTCTTCGTCGCCTCCACCGGCGTGATCGGCGAGCAGATCAGGCTGGAAAAGGTGCTGGGCGGTATCCCGCGCGCCGCCAAGCGGCTGTCCGGGACCCGCTGGAGCGAGGCCGCGAAGGCGTACTGGTCGCTGGCGACCGTGGACCGGCCCTGGG
>CAZVLI010000870.1:0-2140 GCA_964627965.1 uncultured Rhodospirillales bacterium | reverse complement strand
ACTTCCACCGCCTCGGCTACTCGCCGCTCGACCTCGCGGTGCTGTTCCTGCTGTACGAGGCGATGGGCATCGTCACCAACTTCCTCGGTGGCTGGCTCGGCGCCCGCTTCGGCCTGCGCATCACCCTGTTCGCCGGCCTGGCGGTGCAGGTCGGCGCGCTGTGGATGCTGTCGCTGACCGACCCGGCCTGGACCGTGGCGCTGTCGGTTGCCTACGTGATGGTGGCGCAGGCGCTCTCCGGCATCGCCAAGGACCTCACCAAGATGAGCTCCAAGTCGGCGGTGAAGCTGGTGGTCGACGCCGGCGACCACGGCGGCCTGTTCAAGTGGGTCGCGGTGCTGACCGGCTCGAAGAACGCGCTCAAGGGCATCGGTTTCCTGCTCGGCGGCGTGCTGCTGCAATACCTGGGCTTCCAGTGGGCGCTGTGGTCGATGGCCGGCGCGCTGGCGTTGGTGCTGGTCGGCGCCGTGGCGCTGGTGCGCGCCGATCTCGGCCGGGCCAAGGCCAAGATCAAGGGCCGCGATCTGTTCTCCAAGACGCGCGAGATCAACCTGCTGTCGGCCGCGCGCATCTTCCTGTTCGCCTCGCGCGACGTTTGGTTCGTCGTCGGCGTGCCGATCTTCCTCTACGACCAGCTCGGCTGGAGCTTCGATCAGGTCGGCGGCTTCATGGCCGCCTGGGTGGTCGGCTACGGCATTGTCCAGGCATCGGCGCCGAAGTTGCTCGGCCGGCGCGCGGCGGAACGTGGTGCCGGCGCCGCCAAGCTGTGGGGCGCGGTGCTGATGGTGATCCCGGCGCTGATCGCGCTCGGCCTGATGCCCGGCGCGCTGATTCCGGAGGGCTATGCGCCGATGCTGCTGATCGGCGGACTGCTGCTGTTCGGCGTCGTCTTCGCGCTGAACTCGTCGGTGCACTCCTACCTGATCGTCGCCTACTCGGACGCCGATAAGGTCGCGCTGAACGTCGGCTTCTACTACATGGCCAACGCCGTCGGCCGCTTCGGCGGCACGCTGCTGTCCGGCCTGCTGTACCAGTTCGCCGGCATCGGCGGGACGTTGTGGGCGTCGTCCGCGCTACTGGCGCTGACCGTCGTGATCACGCTGTTTCTCGGTTCGACCGTCGTCCCCGGCGACGCTCGGCGCGCCAACGCGGCCTGACGGCTCAGTCCTCGTCCTTCCCCATCCGCGACATCACCGCCGCGCGCATCTCCGCCGCCGCCATCAGCAACTCGTCGACCTCGCGCAGCAGGATCGGCGCTTCCTTGTCGTCGATCTCGTTGTCGTCGGCCAGGAACTCGCCGGCGTGGCGGAACACGTCGCCGGCCTCCTTGCCGATGCGGGTGATGTGCGCCATCCACTCCTGCTCCGCCTCCACCGGTGGCAGCTTCAGCAAGACCGCACCGTGCGCGGCGGCCAGGTGCTCGCTCACCGGCGCCACGCCGGCCGCCTTCTCCAGCGCCAGCACCACGTCGACCGGCATGTGGCGGTCCGGGTAGGTCGGATTGCCGTATTCCGATAAGGTCGACTTCGCGACGCGACACTGCGCCGCCGCCTTGGTTTCGCCGCCAAGTGCGTGCAGCAACGCGCGCACGGCGGTTTTCAGGTCGCCGTAGCTGGGCGGGTGAAAGGCCAGGATGCGGCTGCCGCTGGTGCTCATCCGGGGTACGCTCCGCTAAGTCCGGTTGCCATAAACCGGCAAGGTCGCGAACATGTTGGCACAGTCGGGAGCGTTCCGCCTCCCGGCGACTTGGAGGACGCCATGGAAGAGCTGATCGGCGGCTTCTCGATCTTCGTCATCATCCTGGTGGTGCTGGCTTTCGTCCTGGTGATGATGGGCGTGAAGTCGGTGTCGCAGGGCATGGAGTACACGGTCGAGCGATTCGGCCGTTACACCCGCTCGTTGAGCCCCGGCCTGCACCTCATCGTCCCGGTGGTCGACCGTATCGGCGCCAAGATGAACATGATGGAGCAGGTCCTGGACGTGCCGACCCAGGAGGTCATCACCAAGGACAACGCCATGGTCGCCGTCGACGGCGTGGTGTTCTTCCAGGTGCTGGACGCGGCCAAGGCGGCCTACGAGGTCTCGCAACTCGAGGTCGCGATCCTGAACCTGACGATGACCAACATCCGTACCGTCATGG
>CAZVLI010000869.1:0-2140 GCA_964627965.1 uncultured Rhodospirillales bacterium | reverse complement strand
GTGGCGCCGAGCGTCGGCCTGCTCTCGGTCTACTACTGGACGCTCTACCGCCCCGACCTGATGACGCCTGGCGCGGCGTTCCTGATCGGTCTGTTCGCCGACCTGATGGGTGGCGGGCCGCTCGGTCTCTCTGCGCTGATGCTGGTGCTGGTGCAGTGGTTCGCGGTCAGCCAGCGGCCCTGGCTGGTCGGCAAGTCCTTCGCCGTCGGCTGGCTCGGCCTGGCAGTGGTAGGCGCGGCGGCGTCCGCCGTGTACTGGATCGCCGCGTCCGTCGTGTTCCTTAGGGTGCTCGATGGCGGACCTGTGGCGGTGCAGGGCGTGGTCTCGATCCTGACCTATCCGCTGTTCTCGGCCTTGTTCGCGGCGGTCCGCGTGCGGCTCGGGGAGGCGCACTGATGGATCGCGACGGCGCCCGCCAGAAACTGTTCACGCGCCGCGCGGCGCTGCTGTTCGGCGGCAAGGTGGCGCTGGCCAGCGTGCTGTTCGGGCGGATGTATTACCTGCAGGTCGTCTCCTCCGACGAGTACGCGATGCTGGCCGAGGAGAACCGGATCAACATGCGCCTGCTGCCGCCGCCGCGCGGGCGCATCATCGACCGGTTCGGCGTCGAGCTGGCCAACAACCGGCAGAACTACCGCGTCCTCCTGGTGCCCGAGCAGACCGAGAGCGTCGAGGAGACGTTGGCCAAGCTGGCGCAGATCGTCGACATCAACGAACGCCGCATCCTGCGCGACATCGCCCGCCAGCGCCGCTTCATGCCGGTCACGGTGGCGGAGAACCTGACCTGGGAAGCCTTCAGCCAGATCAACGTCAATCTGCCGGAACTGCCGGGCGTGCAGCCTGACGTCGGCGAGACCCGCTTCTACCCCTATGGCGGCGAGATGGCGCACGTTGTCGGCTATGTCTCGGCGGTGTCCGAGAAGGAACTGACCGGCGATCCGCTACTGGAGCTGCCGGGCTTCCGGATCGGCAAGAACGGCGTGGAGAAGGTCCAGGACATCCGACTGCGCGGGAAGGCCGGGGTCAGCCGCGTCGAGGTCAACGCCTACGGCCGCGTGATCCGCGAGCTGGCGCGCACCGACGGGCAGCCGGGCCATGACGTGGTGCTGACCGTCGACCGGGAGCTGCAGAGCTTCATCACCAACCGGCTGGGCGAGCAGAGCGCCGGCGCGGTGGTGATGGACGTGCATAACGGCGACCTGCTGGCGCTGGTCTCCACCCCGACCTTCGATCCGAACGCCTTCAACCTGGGCCTGTCCGGCGACGCCTGGCGGGCGCTCTCCGGCAATCCGCGCAAGCCGCTGTCGAACAAGGCGATCGGTGGCCAGTATCCGCCGGGCTCGACGTTCAAGATGGTGGTCTCGCTGGCGGCGCTGGAGAGCGGCATCATCGGCGCCGGTCATCGCGCCTTCTGCAACGGCGCGATGACGCTGGGCAGCCACAAGTTCCACTGCTGGCGCTGGAAGTATGGCGGCCACGGATGGGTCGACATGCGCCAGGCGATCGAGCAGTCGTGCGACGTGTTCTTCTACGACGTGGCGCGCAAGATCGGCGTCGACCGGATCGCCCAGATGGCACAGCGCCTGGGCCTGGGCGTCAGCCACGAGATCGGCCTGATCGGTGAGCGCGACGGCCTGGTGCCGACCAAGGCCTGGAAGCAGGCCGAACTGGGTAAGCCGTGGCAGGGCGGCGAGACGCTGATCACCGGGATCGGGCAGGGCTACCTGCTGGCGACGCCGCTGCAACTCGCGGTGATGACCTCGCGCATGGTCAATGGCGGCTTCGCCGTGGCGCCGCGCCTGATACGGCCGCTGGACGGTTCCGCCCCGCCGGCACCGTCGATGGGGATCTCGCAAGGTGCGCTGTCGATGGTGATGGCGGGCATGAGCGACGTGGTGAACGGCAAGCGCGGCACCGCGCGCAAGTTCAAGCTCGAGGGCGACGTGAAGATGGCCGGCAAGACCGGCACCGCCCAGGTCGTCCGTATCAGCCGCGCCGAGCGCGCCCGCGGCGTGCGCAAGAACACGCACCAGCCGCGGGCCGAGCGCGCCCACGGCCTGTTCGTGGCTTACGCGCCGACGGAGCACCCGCGCTACGCCATCTCGGTGATCATCGAGCACGGCGGCGGCGGGCTGGCGGC
>CAZVLI010000868.1:0-2142 GCA_964627965.1 uncultured Rhodospirillales bacterium | reverse complement strand
GAAGGCGCCGAGCGGGCCGTTCCAGACCAGCGTCTTGCACCCGGCGAGGCGCTCCTTCAGATCGAGCACCGCGCGTGGGCCGACGTCGAGGATCATCATCTCGTCCGGCACCTTCTCCACCACGATGGTGGCGGTGTCGACGTTCGGTTTCAGGGCCGCGGCGACCACCACGTCGGGCGGCAGCACGACGGCGCAGCCGGCGCCCTCCGCCTTGGCCATGATTGCGCGGGCCTCGTCGGCGAGGTCGGGCTCGCACAGCGAGGCGCCGACGTTGATCCCTTGCGCGTGCAGGAATGTGTTGGCCATGCCGCCGCCGATTACCAGGTGGTCGACCTTATCGACGAGGTGGCCGAGCACCGCGAGCTTGGTGGAGACCTTCGCGCCGCCCACGATCGCCATCACCGGCCGCTTCGGTTCGCCGAGCGCGGCTTGCAGCGCTTCCAGCTCGGCTTGCATGGCGCGGCCGGCGACGGCCGGCAGCAGCCTGGCGATGGCTTCGGTGGACGCATGCGCGCGATGCGCGCAGGAGAACGCGTCGTTCACGTAGACGTCGCCCAGCGCCGCGAGCTGGCTGGCGAAGGCGTCGTCGTTGGCCTCCTCGCCGGCGTGGAAACGCAGGTTTTCCAGCAGCGCGACGTCGCCGTCCTTGAGGCCGTCGACGGCGGTCCTGGCGGCGTCGCCCACACAGTCGTCGGCGAAGGCCGGATCGGTGCCGAGCGCGGCGCCCAGCGCTTCGCGCACCGGCGCCAGGCTCATCTCCGGCACGCGCTTGCCCTTCGGCCGGTCGAAGTGCGACAGCACCACCACGCGGGCGCCGGCCTCGCGCAGTGCCTTGACGGTCGGGACCAGGCGTTCGATGCGGGTGGCGTCGGTCACCTTGCCGTCGCGCACCGGCACGTTCAGATCCGCGCGGACCAGCACCCGCTGGCCGCGCAGATCGATGTCGTCGAGAGTTCGGAAGCGCGCCATCGCGCGGGATCGTCCTACTTCAGCTTGCCCATGGCCACCGCCGTGTCGCTCATGCGATTGGCGAAGCCCCACTCGTTGTCATACCAGGACAGGATGCGCACGAATGTGCCGTCGATCACCTGTGTCTGGGTCAGGTCGAAGGTCGAGCTGGACGGATTGTGGTTGAAGTCGATGGAGACCAGCGGGCCGTTGTTGGTGGTCAGGATGCCCTTGAGCTGCTTGGTCTTGGACGCCTTGACGATGGCGTCGTTGATTTCTTCCACCGAGGTCTTCTTGCGCGACTGGAAGGTCAGGTCGACGCACGAGACGTTCGGCGTCGGCACGCGGATCGAGGTGCCGTCGAGCTTGCCGGCCAGTTCCGGCAACACCAGACCGACGGCACGGGCGGCGCCCGTGGAGGTCGGGATCATCGACAGGCTGGCCGAGCGGGCGCGACGCAGGTCGCGGTGCAGGCCGTCCTGCAGCATCTGATCCGACGTGTAGGCGTGGATCGTGGTCATGAAGCCGCGCTGAATGCCGACCGCCTTGTTCAGCACGTGCGCTACAGGCGCCAGGCAGTTGGTCGTGCACGAGGCGTTGGAGACCACCTTGTGCGACTTGCGCAGCTTGTCGGAATTCACGCCGTGAACGACGGTGAGGTCGACGCCGGTCGCCGGGGCGGAGACCAGCACCTTCTTGGCGCCGGCCTTCAGGTGCGCGCTCGCCTTCTCCTTGTCGGTGAAGATGCCGGTGCACTCCAGCGCCACGTCGACCTTGAGCTCTTCCCAAGGCAGGTTGGCCGGGTCGCGCTCGGCGGTGACCTTCATGACGCCGCGGCCGATGTCGATGCCGGTCTTGGTCGCACGCACGCGGCCGGGGAAGGGGCCGTGTACCGAGTCGTTCTGCAGCAGCTGGGCGTTGATCTCGGTGCTGCCGAGGTCGTTCAGGCCGACGACCTGGATGTCCTTGCGGCCGCTCTCGTGGATCGCGCGAAGCACCAGCCGGCCGATGCGACCGAAACCGTTGATGGCGACACGTACGGGCATGAGGTTCCTCCGTGGGGCAGTTACTGGGCGCGGGCCGCGAGCAGCCGGCGCGCCTCGTTGGCGACATTTGCCGCGGTAATACCGAAATGTTCGTAAAGCTGGCCAGCGGGCGCGGAGGCGCCGAAGCTGTCCATGCCGACGAAACCGC
>CAZVLI010000867.1:0-2145 GCA_964627965.1 uncultured Rhodospirillales bacterium | reverse complement strand
GTCTGTCGACCTCGAACCGCAACTTCGTCGGCCGGCAGGGGCGTGGCGCGCGGACGCATCTGGCCAGTCCGGCGACCGCGGCGGCCGGTGCCATCGCCGGCCGCATCGTCGATCATCGGACGTTCTCCGGGGAGCTCTGACGATGGAGAAGTTCACCACGCTCACCGCCGTCGCCGTGCCGCTGCCGGAGCGCAACGTCGACACCGACCAGATCCTGCCGGCCCGGTTCCTCAAGGTGCCGCGCGCGCAAGGGTATGCCGAGCACCTGTTCTGTGACCGCCGCCAGGACCGGCCCGACTTCCCGCTCAACGACGAACGCTGGCGCGACGCGAAGATCCTGGTGGCGGATGACAACTTCGGCTGCGGCTCGTCGCGCGAGGCGGCGGTCTATGCGCTGATGGACGGCGGCTTCCGCTGCGTCATCGCGCCTAGCTTCGGCGACATCTTCCGCTCCAACGCGATGAAGAACGGCCTGCTGCCGGTGCTGCTGCCGCAGGCCGAGGTGACGCGCCTGCTCGACATGCTGGCGCGCGGCAACGCCGCCGAGGTCACCGTCGACCTGGAAGCCGAGCAGGTGACGTTCCCGGATGGTAGCCAGGTGCGCTTCGCCATCGATCCGCATCGGCGACGCTGCCTGTTGGAAGGCTTGGACGACATCGCCTTCACGCGCCGACACGCCGAAGAGATCGAGCGCTTCGCGGCGTCGCGCGCGGTCGCCGCGCCGTGGAGCCTGCCGCAAACGAAGACGGCGGCCTCCTAGGAGACCGCCGTCCTCGATACGCGGAACCGCTCGTGCGTCAGGCGCGTTTGCGCTGACGCAGGAAGGCGAATCCGACCAGGCCAACGCCGAGCAGCGCCAGCGTGGCGGGCTCGGGGGCATCGGCCGGCGTGTTCGACCAGAAGGCCGTGTAGTTCACCGGATTGATGCTGCTGTCGAGCGAGTCGTCGAAGAAGTTGTACGCCTGCATGATCAGCACATCGAACGTCGACGCGTCGTTGGCGGTGGTGTCGGTGTGCGCGAGGTTGCCGTTCACGTAGTACTCGAACTCCGAGCCGGTGAACACGACCGACAGGTCGACCCACTCGCCGAAGTTGAGCGTCAGCACCAGGTCGATCCAGCCGACGTCGCCATCCCAGATCCGCAGACGCGGCGTGTTGTCCAGGTTGGTGAAGCCGATGATCGGATAGGTGCGCGTGTCGCCGGATGTCGGCGGCGGATCGCGTTGCAGCGCACCCCACATGTCGGTGCGGATGGTGCCGTTGGCCTCGTCGGCCCAGGACTCGAACAGGTAGAGCCCCGCGCTGAACGAATCGCCGGCGCCGCCGGTGACCGAATACTGCCGGCCCTGGGTGTTGTAGAACGTGCCCTGCTGGCCGCCGGGTCGATTGGCCGCGCCCTGCGCTTCGTCGATCTCGATGCCCAGGACGTTGTCGCGTCCCATGAACGTGCCGACGTTGCTGAAGCTGTTCGGCTCGAACCGGTCGGTCACCCATCCGGTCGGCAGGTCGGCGAAGTCCGGCATCAGTTCGACGGCATTTGCCGTCGCCGTCGTCAGCAGAAAGCCGGTCAGGGCAACGGCCCCGGCGGCGATCCGCACCGGTGCCAGCAACGTGCTGGCGTCCGGCATCTTCATAACCACAGTCATGTTGTTGCTTTCCCCATTGTTGTGGTTGGCCCATGCCCCCCAACCGCCAGCTACCCACGGCAAGCGGGGACGGTTGCTTCGTGGCCACCGCCGCAGCGCGAGCGGATCGCCGCGCCACAGCGGTGTCACGTGAGCCTCGTGTGAAGCGAGTTGCCTTTTGCTCGGTTATGACCGGGCGGTGCCGGCCGCCGCCCGCCGACGCCGCATCAGGCCGAGGCCGGCAAGGCCAGCGCCGAGGAGCGCCAGCGTCGTGGGCTCGGGCGCATCGGCCTCGAAGTCATAGGTGACGTCGTAGTCGCCATTGCCGTAGGCGATGCGGACATTGTCGAAGAAGCCGATCTGCGCCGGATTGAAGCTGCCGAGGCCGACGCTGACGGCGACCAGGTCGGCGGTATCGAAGCCGCTGTCCAGCGTGTTGTCCCAATCTTCCAGGGTCAGGCAGGGACAGCCGCCGCCGCCGCTTGGCTGGCCGAAACCGCCGGTCCACCAGAACAATCCC
>CAZVLI010000866.1:0-2146 GCA_964627965.1 uncultured Rhodospirillales bacterium | reverse complement strand
AAGCCGAACACCCGCATCCCCGCCGCGCGGCCGGCGGTAACGCCCGGCACGCTGTCCTCGATCACCAGGCAGCGGTCCGGCGTCACGCCCATCTGCGCGGCGGCAAACAGAAAAAGGTCCGGCGCCGGCTTGCCGTTGGGAACCTGTGCTCGGCTGAACAGGTGCGGCGCGAACAGATCGCTGAGGCCGGTGATCTCCAGCTTGCGGCGCAGCGAATGCGGCGCGCTGCCCGACGCCACGCAGACCGGCAGCTCCAGCTCCCGGACCGTCGTGGCGACGTGCGGCAGAGCCTCCAGCTCGGCCTCGTAGGCGGCCCAGACCCGTCCCGACATGGCTTCGTGGTAGGCGTCGGGCAGCGGCCGGCCCATGTCCGCCTCGATGATCGCCAGCATGTCCTCCAGCGCCACGCCGGAGAACCGTGCCACGACTTGCTCCATCGTGATCGGATAGCCAACCTCGGTCAGCACCTCGGCGTCGATCCGGCACGAAATCGCCTCGCTGTCGACGAGCACCCCGTCGCAGTCGAAGATCACCAGTTCAGGGTTCATGCGGAAAGCAGCTCGTCGACGAAGGCCGGCACAACCCGGCTCGCCGGGCCGTTGATGCAAGCGTGGAAGGCCGAGGCGCCCTCCGACGGCTCCAGGTTCAGTTCCACCGCCCGCGCCCGTCCCATCGCCCGGATGTCGGCGACGAATCCGGCCGCCGGATAG
This sequence comes from uncultured Rhodospirillales bacterium, assembly GCA_964627965.1. Classification (GTDB taxonomy): domain Bacteria; phylum Pseudomonadota; class Alphaproteobacteria; genus JAVKFY01. The sequence goes on along the minus strand of CAZVLI010000866.1, from coordinate 1,436 downwards.
ACGTTGCCGGAGGTGCCGATCGAAACGAACAGATCGCACCGGATCAGCGCCTGGTGGATGCGCGCCATCTCCATCGGCTCCTCGTAGAACCAGGTCACATGCGGCCGCAGTCGACCCTCGTGCCCGCAACGGCCACAGGCGTCGGCCAGGCCCAGGTCGCCGCGCCAGTCGTGCACAGCGCCACACGCCTCGCAGCGCGCCTTGTACAGTTCACCGTGCATGTGGATGAGGTTCTTCGTACCGGCCCGCTCGTGCAGGTCATCCACGTTCTGCGTCACCACCAGCACGTCACCGTCGTGCGCCGATTCCAGCCGCGCCAGCGCCTGATGCGCGGGGTTCGGCTCGACGTCGACCAACCCGCGCCGCAACTTGTCGTGAAAATCCAGCACGTAGACCGGGTCGCGGCGGAACCCGTCCGGCGTCGCCACGTCTTCCAGGTTGACCTGGCTCCACAGTCCGCCCTCGTCGCGGAAGGTATCGAGCCCGCTCTCCGCAGAGATGCCGGCCCCGGTCAGGATCACGATGTTCCGTGGACCGTTCGTCATCGGTCGCCGGCCTCCGCCTCTCGCTATATATTTTACGCAGTCGCCATGAAGCCTGCCCCGCGCCGACATCTCAAGCCGTTCCTGTGCGCCGCCGCACTCGCGGGCACGCTTTCGGCCTGCGCCGGGCTGATGCCGACCGAGGGACCGCCTCCGACACTCTACGACCGGCTCGGCGGCGAGGATGGCGTCGCCAACATCGTCGATTCCTTTGTCTTCGGGCTGCTGCGTGACCCTGTTGTCGGCCCGTCCTTCGCCGACATCCCGGCCAGCCGCCTGCCGCGCCTCAAGTATTTGTTCGAACAGCAGATTTGCGAGGTCGCCGACGGCCCCTGCCGGTACACCGGCAAGGACATGGTCGCCGCCCATCGCGGCATGGACGTCACCGACGCCGAATTCAACGCCATGGGCGCGGTTATGGAACGTACGCTGCGGGTCCGCGGCGTGCCGGACGCGGCCGCTGACAGCCTGCTCGCGCGCCTCGGCGCCATGCGCGGCGACATCGTCGGAAAGTAGCCGCACCGCCCTCTCGCGCGCCGCGTTAATTCGGGATAAACAGGGGCCAACCCACCATCGTCTCGGACCGAGGGAGAGGACCCGTGACCCGCATTGGCCAGGACACGCTGAAGACCCGTCGCACGCTCGACGTCGACGGCGACAGCTACGAGTATTACAGCATCGAGGCGGCCGAGCAGGCCGGGATCGGCGACGTCGGCCGCCTGCCCTACTCGCTCAAGGTGCTTCTGGAGAACCTGCTGCGCCACGAGGACGGCCGCTCGGTGACCACCGACGACGTCAAGGCGATGGCCGCCTGGCGGGCGAAGCGGCGCTCGGCCACCGACCTCGCCTCCCGCGCCCCCCGCGTGCTGCTGCCGGCCGTCAGCGGCGTCCCGG
>CAZVLI010000865.1:0-2146 GCA_964627965.1 uncultured Rhodospirillales bacterium | reverse complement strand
ACCGTCTCGCACGCCTGCTCCATCGGCACGGTGTCGCGCCGCGTACGTACCAGCATGATCGCGCCCTCGAACGTCGCGATGGAGAAGCCCGCGAGCGTCTCGGCCTGGGGAGCCGGCAAGCCTGCGTCGACCAGTTGCCCGGCGATCAATGCGTGCCATCCGGCGAACGCGTCGGCACAGGCTTCTCGTACCGGCGCGCTGGTGCTGGCCGTGTCCAGCGCCACCGTCCCGATCGGACAGCCGTCGCCGTAGTCGGACTCGGTCAGCGCCTGGGCCGAGTAGCCGTACATCAACCGCGTGCCCTCGACCGGGTCGCCGCCGCGTTCGAACGCCAGTGCGATCAGCTTCTCGTACCGGGCGCCGGAATGGCGGATCACCGCCGCCGCGAAGGCTGCCTTGCCGCCAGGAAAGAAGTGGTAGAGCGACCCCCATGGCACGCCGGCTTCGGCCACCACCTGCTTCAGGCCGGTGCCGGCCAGTCCCTGGCGGCGGAACAGCTGTGCGGCGGTGAGCAGTAGCCGCTCGCGGGTCGACGGCGGCGCCTTGGCGGTTTCGGCCACGGGTTCCTCGCACTTGACTCTAGATAGATCGATCTATTCAATTCTGCGCCATGACGCAAGGGAGATCGAGATGAGCGACGATGCGCAGACCGTGGTGGTGACGCAGGATGGCCCGGTCACCATCGTCGAACTGAACCGCCCGGACCGGCGCAACGCCGTCGATGGCGCCACTGCGGTCCGCCTGTTCGAGCTGTTTCAGGCGTTCGATGCCGACCCGGGCACCTCGGTGGCGGTGTTCGCCGGGCGCGGCGGGCATTTCTGCGCCGGCGCCGACCTGAAGGCGCTGGCCGGTGGCGACCGCGAAGGTTTCCGTCAGTCCGGCGGGCGCGGCACCATCGCACCGATGGGCCCGAGCCGGCTGTCGCTGTCGAAGCCCGTGATCGCCGCCATCGAGGGCTACGCCGTCGCCGGCGGCATGGAACTGGCGCTATGGGCCGACATGCGCGTCGTCGGCGAAGGCGCCACCTTCGGCATCTTCTGCCGCCGCTTCGGCGTGCCGCTGATCGACCTCGGCACGGTGCGCCTGCCGCGCCTGATCGGCCAGGCCCGGGCCATGGACCTGATCCTCACCGGCCGGCCCGTCGGCGCCCGGGAAGCGCTGGATTTCGGCCTCGCCAACCGGGTCGTGCCGGACGGCGAGGCGCTGGAACAGGCCGTCGCGCTGGCCAAGCAGATCGCCGCCTTCCCGCAAACCTGCCTGCGCAACGACCGCGCCTCGGTGCTGCGCCAGTGGGACCTCGACGAGGACGCGGCCATCGTCAACGAGTTCCACGGTGGCCTGGAAACGATCTCAAGTGGCGAGTCGGCGGCGGGCGCCGCACGCTTCTCGTCGGGCGCCGGCCGGCATGGCACCGAGGCCTGACTCGGCTGGCCCACCCTCGCCCATTGCCGCTATGATCCGGGCAACTCAATCAGCCTAGAAAAAGCAGGATCGTCATGCCCGCCATCAACGACGTGGTCAGCCTGGACCAGCGCGGCGACATCGCCGTCATCACCATCGACAGCCCGCCCGTGAACGCGCTGAGCCAGCCGGTACGCGCCGGCATGGCGGAGGCCGTGAAGAAGGCCAATGCCGACGACAGCGTGAAGGGCATCGTGCTGACCTGCGCCGGACGCACCTTCATCGCCGGCGCCGACATCACCGAGTTCGGCAAGCCGCCGAAGGAGCCGGGCCTGCACGGCGTCCTCGACGACATGGAGAACGCCACCAAGCCGATCGTCGCCGCGATCCATGGCACCGCGCTGGGCGGCGGCCTGGAGGTGGCACTGACCTGCCACTACCGCGTCGGCGACCCGAAGGCGCGCTTCGGCCTGCCGGAGGTGAAGCTCGGCCTGCTGCCGGGCGCCGGCGGCACGCAGCGCCTGCCGCGCGTGCTGGGCGTGGAGAAGGCGCTGGCGATGATCACGTCGGGTAACATGATCGGCGCCAAGGAGGCACTTGCCGGCGGCCTGATCGAGGAGATCGTCGAGGGCGACCTGACCGACGGCGCGGTGGCCTTCGCCGAGAAGCTGGTCGCCGGCAACCGCGAGCTGGTGAAGATCCGCGACCGCAGCGACAAGATCGGGGCGGCGAAGCAGAACCCGTC
>CAZVLI010000864.1:0-2146 GCA_964627965.1 uncultured Rhodospirillales bacterium | reverse complement strand
GTGCATCGCCAGGACGATGCCGGTGACGATCTGCAGCACCAGCATGATGCCGGCGATCGAGCCGAACGAGTACCACATGTTGAGGTTCTTCGGCGTCGGATAGACCACCGCGGAGTGGTGCACGAAGCTGAAGATCGGCAGCCGTGCCTCGACCCACTTGATGACGGCGTTGTTGGTTTGGAATTCGGCCATGTCGTTCTAGGTCCTCAGCCGATCAGCACGGTGGTGTCGGACAGGAACTGGTACTCCGGCACCGGCAGGTTGGTCGGCGCCGGTCCCTTGCGAATGCGGCCGGACGTATCGTAGTGCGAGCCGTGGCAGGGGCAGAAGAAGCCATCGTACTCGCCCTGCTGGCCAAGCGGGATACAACCCAGATGCGTGCACACGCCGACCACGATCAGCCATTCCGGTCGCGGCGCCCGATCGGCGTCGGACTGCGGATCGGGCAGTTCGTCGAGGCTGACGTCCTGCGCCTCGGCGATCTCGGCCTCGGTGCGACGACGGATGAACACCGGCTTGCCGCGCCACACCACCTTGATCATCTGACCGACCGCGATTTGCGACAGGTCGACTTCGGTGGAGGCCAGCGCCAGCACGTCCTTCGATGGATTCATCTGGCTCACGAACGGCCAGACCATCGCGCCCACGCCGATCGCGCCCAATCCGCCCGCGGCGACGTACAAAAAGTCGCGCCGCGAGGCTTTATCTCCGGATGCCGCCATCGTGCTCCCAGACTCCCGCAGGTTCCCTCAAAAGCAAGGGTGGTTGTGTCATGACGACCCTGCTTTGTAAACCGACGCACCGTCATGCGACAGGATGACGCATCGATGCCAAAGCGCCTCTCCGACGGACTGCGATTGGCGCTCTACCAGCCTGATATTGCACAGAATACCGGCGCCGCGATCCGGCTGGCGGCGGCGCTCGACGTGGCGCTCGACGTGATCGGGCCGACCGGCTTCGTGTGGCGCCCGGCGGACATCCGACGGGTCACCATGGACTACGCCGATCTGGCCCGGATCGAGCGGCATGACGGCTGGACCGCGTTCCGAACGGCAAGCGCCGACCGGCGGCTGATTCTGCTGACCACGCAAGCCGATACGCCCTATACGGATTTCGCCTTCCAGGCCGACGACATCCTCGTGGCGGGACGGGAATCGGCCGGAGCGCCAGCGGAAGTGCACGCCGCGGCCGCGGCGCGGCTATCTGTCCCGATGACAGCGCCGGCGCGATCCTTGAATGTGGTCGCCGCCGCCGCGATGGTGCTGGGCGAAGCGCTGCGCCAGACCCGCTGGAGCGGCCACGCCGGGGAGTATGCATGACCGACACCGTCGAGGCCCGAAAGGCCGCCGCACGAGCCTGGTTCGAGGACTTGCGCGACCGTATCTGCGCTGCCTTCGAGGCGCTGGAGGATGCCCATAAGGGTGCCTACGCGGACCGGCCGGCGGGCCGATTCGAGCGGCGGCCCTGGGACCGGCCGGCCGGTGGCGGCGGCGTGATCTCGGCGATGACCGGCCGGGTGTTCGAGAAAGTGGCGGTGAACGTCTCCACCGTGCACGGCGAGTTCTCCGAGGAGATGCGCGAACGGGTGCCCGGCGCGAAGGAGGATCCGCGCTTCTGGGCGTCGGGCATCAGCCTGATCGCCCACATGTGCTCGCCGAAGGTGCCGGCGGTGCACATGAACACGCGGCACATCGTCACTACCCAAGGCTGGTTCGGCGGCGGCGCCGACCTGACGCCGATGGTCCCGGACGCCGACGACACCGCCACCTTCCACGCCGCGCTCAAGGCGGCCTGCGACAAGCACGGCGACGACTACTACGAGCGGTTCAAGAAGTGGTGCGACGAGTATTTCTTCCTGCCGCATCGCGGCGAACCGCGTGGGGTCGGCGGCATCTTCTACGACTATCTGGACCAGGATTGGGAGGCCGACTTCGCCTTCACCCAGGATGTTGGCCGGGCCTTCCTCGATGTCTATCCGCGGCTCGTCGCCGAGCATATGCACGAACCCTGGACCGCGGAAGACCGCGAGCACCAAATGGTCCGCCGCGGTCGCTATGTGGAATTCAAACTGCTCCATGACCGGGGAACGAAATTCGGGCTGATGACCGGCGGCAACCCCGAGGCCGTCCTGCTGTCGCTGCCGCCG
>CAZVLI010000863.1:0-2147 GCA_964627965.1 uncultured Rhodospirillales bacterium | reverse complement strand
GAGCCCCGGCATCTATGACGATGTCTGACGCAGCGGGCGGCGACAACGCCTTCGCCGAGGTCGGAGGCCGGCACGGTCGGTTTCGCTTTGGCCGGCATGACGCAATTATCGGCGCGTCGCTCGCGGCCTACGGCGAGTACAGCGAGATCGAGCTGCGCCTGCTCCTGCAACTGTTCAAGCCGGGTGCCACCGTGGTCGAGGCGGGTGCCAATATCGGCGCGCACACCGTTCCCATCGCGCGCAGGCTCGGCCCGTCCGGACGCCTGATCGTGTACGAACCGCAGCCGGTGATCTGCGATGTGCTGCGCGACAACCTGGCGCTGAACGGCATCGGGAATGTCGAGGTTCGCGCGGTCGCGCTCGGCGCCACCGAGGGCGACGCGTGGATCGCCGTGCCGGACTATGCGGTGCCGGGCAACTTCGGCGCCGCCGGGCTCGTCGCGGCGGGAAACGGTCATCGGGTGCCCCGCGTGCGGCTCGACGACGAGGTCGGGGCGCGCAAGGTCCACCTGCTGAAGATCGACGTGGAGGGCGCGGAGTGCGAGGTGCTGGACGGCGCCGCGTCGTTGATCGCCCGCGACCGGCCGCTGATCTACGTGGAGAACGACCGCGTGGAACGATCGGCGGCGCTGATCCGGCGGCTGTTCGACCTCGACTACCGTGCCTGCTGGGACATGCCGCCGCTCTACAATCCGGACAACCATTTCGGCAATGCCGACAACAGGTTCGAAGGGATCGTGTCGGTGAACATGCTCTGCCTGCCACGCGAACGCCGCGTTGGCGAGCTGGCGTGCGAGGTCACCGATCCGGATTTCCACCCGATGCGCGCCGGCGGGGTGACACCATGAGCGTCCCGTCGGTCATGGTGGAGATCTCGCCTGGCGAGTTGATCGACCGGCTGACGATCCTGGAGCTGAAGCTGGCGCGCATCGCCGACCCGGCGAAGCTGGCGAACGTGCGGCGCGAGCACGCGACGCTGGTCGCCGTTCATGACGACGCTGTGCCTTCAAGTTCCGCCTTGACCGCGTTGCGGGCCGAGCTGGCCGACGTGAACGGCAAGCTGTGGGACGTCGAGGACAGCGTACGCGCCTGCGAGCGGGCGCAGGACTTCGGCGCCGACTTCGTGGCGCTCGCGCGCTCCGTCTACCAGCTGAACGACCAGCGCGGGCGGATCAAGCGGGACATCGACATCCTGCTCGGCGCCCGTTTCCACGAGGAGAAGTCGCACGACCTGCCGGAGGCGGAAGGTTGAGCGGCGAGCAGAGCGCCGGCGAGGCGCTGATGGCGCAGGGGCGGGCCGCGTTCGAGGCCGCGCGGCTGGACGACGCCGCCCAGGCATTCCGCGCCGCGGTGGATGGCGTGGCGGACCGGTCGCGACCCTGGAACAATCTCGGTGTCGTGCTGCGCGCGCAAGGCCACCTGGAGGCGGCGATGGCCTGCTATGGCCGCGCGCTGGCCTACGATCCGGAAAGCGCCGAGACGTGGGGCAACCTCGCCAACGGTCAGCGCACCTTGCACCAGTTCGACCTTGCCGAAGCGAACCTGCGGCGCGCCATCGCACTTGACCCGGACGATCCGGACTACGTCTGCAACCTCGGCATCGCGCAGCTCGGCGCCGGCAGGTCGGACGAGGCGCTGGCCAGCTTCGAGGCGGCGCTGGCTGTCGCACCGGACTCGCCACGGTTCCGGTTTCAGCGCGGTTGCGCCCTCCTGCACCTCGGTCGCTACGCCTCGGCCTGGGCCGACGTCGAGCAACGCTATGCGGTCGGCATGGTGTCGGTCCGGCTCGAGGGAACGCCGTTGTGGGATGGCCGGACGCTCGACGGCGAGACGGTGCTGATCTACGCCGAGCAGGGGCACGGCGACATGCTGCAGTTCGCCCGCTTCCTGCCGGCGGCGATCGAACGGGCCGGCGGGCGCGTGGTGCTGGAAGTGCATCCGTCCCTGCACCGGTTGTTCGAAGCGAACTTTCCTGGTCTTCCCGTCTGCGCGGTCGGGGAGACGCCGCCGTCGCACGACCTGCGCCTGCCGTTGCTGTCGGTGCCGTACGCCCTGAACCTGCCGGACAGCGCCATTGCGATGGCCGAGCCGTACGTGCAAGCGCCGTCGGGGTCGGCCGCCAAGGTGCCGCCGTCCAACGCACGCCT
>CAZVLI010000862.1:0-2149 GCA_964627965.1 uncultured Rhodospirillales bacterium | reverse complement strand
AACAGCCTGCGCGCCCTGGAGGGCGAGCTGGCACGCACCATCTCCACCATCGACCTCGTCGAGGCGGCGCGCGTCCACCTGGTGCTGCCCAAGCGCGAGCTGTTCGCGCGCGAGAAGCGCGAGCCGTCAGCGTCGATCGTGCTGAAGCTGCGCCGCGGCAGCATGGACCGCGGCCAGGTCGCCGCGATCCAGAACCTGGTCGCCGCCGCCGTGCCCGACCTGCAGACCCAGCGCGTCTCGATCGTCGACGATCACGGCAACCTCCTGTCCCGCACCCGCGGTCGCGACGAGGCCGGCGGGCCGGCCGACATGGTCGACCTGCGCATCGGCTACGAGGAGCGCCTCAAGCAAGCCATCGAATCGCTGGTCGAGCAGTCCGTCGGCATCGGCAACGTACGCGCCGAAGTCTCCGCGCAGATGAAGTTCGACCGCGTCACCGAGAACGCCGAGGTCTACAACCCGGACGGTCAGGTGGTGCGCTCCACGCAGACCATCGAGGACAACTCGACCTCGACCGAGACCAACCCCGACGGCGTCACCGTCGGCAACAACCTGCCCGACGCGCAGGCCCAGACCGGCGCGAATGGCGGCGGCTCGAACAGCAACTCGGCCCGGACCGAGGAGACCGTGAACTACGAGATCTCCAAGACGGTGCGCACCGAGGTGAAGGAGATGGGCACCGTGGAGCGGCTCTCGGTCGCGGTGCTGGTCGACGGCAACTACACCCGCACCGACGACGGCGAGGCCAACTACGCGCCGCGCGATCAGGCCGAGCTGGACCAGATCGCGGCGCTGGTGCAGTCGGCCATCGGCTACGACGAGGCGCGCGGCGACAAGGTCGAAGTCGTGAACATGCGCTTCATCCGGTTCGAGGACCAGGTCGCGCTCGAACCCGACCTGCCGTTCCTGAACCTCACCAAGGGCGACTATTTCCGCCTCGCCGAGATCGCGACAATGCTGGTGCTCGGCATGCTGGTGGTGCTGCTGGTGGTGCGGCCGATGCTGCGCCGCCTGTTCGCCCCGGCACCGACACCGGCGCAGCCGGGTGGCGGCATGGTGATGATCGGCAATCCGGAGACGCCGCAGCTCGCCGCGCCGCCGGGCGCCATCATCCTGGACGAGCGCAAGCTGCGGCAGAACCCGGAGATCCTGCAGGCGATCGAAACCGGCGAGATCAAGCCGGAGGAAGCGCAGAAGCTCCTCGAGGCGATCGAGCCGCCGGAGGAGGACAAGTCGATCGAGGAGATCGAGAGCCGGGTGAAGGCATCGTCGGTGAAGAACCTGGTCGACATGGTCGAGGCCCATCCGGACGACGCGATCGCGATCATGCGCAACTGGATGTACCAGGACGCCTAGGGAGGCTGGGAGTAGATGGCACCCGCACGCGGCCGTAACGGTCTCACCGGCACCCAGAGGGCAGCCGTCGTGATGCTCGCGCTCGGCGAGGAACACGGCGCCCACCTCTGGACGCTGATGCAGGAGGAGGAGATCCGCGACATCTCCATGGCCATGGCCAACCTCGGCAAGATCGAGCCGGAGCATGTCGAGCGCCTGGTCCGCGAGTTCATCGACGAAATGTCGTCCACCGGCACGCTCGTCGGCTCGCTCGACACCACCGAGCGGCTACTCGCCAAGATGCTCCCCGGCGACCGGGTCGACCAGATCCTGGAAGAGATTCGCGGCCCGGCCGGCCGCACCATGTGGGACAAGCTCGCGAACGTGAACGAGCAGGTCCTCGCCAACTACCTGAAGAACGAATACCCGCAGACTGTCGCGGTGGTGCTGTCGAAGATCCGGCCGGAACATGCCAGCCGGGTGCTCGGCGCGCTGCCGGAAGACTTCTCCATGGAAGTCGTCATGCGCATGCTGCGCATGGAATCGGTGCAGAAGGACATCATCGACAAGGTCGAGCAGACCTTGCGCGTCGAGTTCATGTCCAACCTGGCGCGCACCAACCGGCGCGACAGCCACGAGCTGATGGCCGACATCTTCAACAATCTCGACCGCGCCACCGAGAGCCGCTTCATGAGCGCGCTGGAGGAGCGCAATCGCGAGGCGGCCGAGAAGATCAAGACCCTGATGTTCACGTTCGAGGACCTGAGCCGCCTCGACCCGGGCGGCGTGCAGACGCTGATCCGCGGCATCGAGA
>CAZVLI010000861.1:0-2151 GCA_964627965.1 uncultured Rhodospirillales bacterium | reverse complement strand
CCTGCCGCCCGCGCGTGCTGATCGCCGACGAGCCGACCACCGCGCTCGACGTGACGGTGCAAGCGCAGATCTTCGACCTGCTGCGCGACCTGCAACGCGACACCGGCACCGCCATCATCCTGATCACGCACGACATGGGCGTGATCGCCGAGATGACCCAGCGCGTGGTGGTGATGTACGCGGGCCGCAAGGTCGAGGACGGGCCGGTCGGCCAGATCCTGTCGAACCCGAGCCACCCCTACACGCAGGGCCTGATCGCCTGCGTCCCGCACCTGCAGGCCGAACCGCCGGTTGAGCGGCCCTTGCTCACCGAGATCCCGGGTGTGGTGCCGGGGCTTGCCGAGCTCGGCCGTGGCGGCTGCCCGTTCGCACCGCGCTGCGCGCACGCGATGGACAAGTGTCGGCAGACCATGCCGCCGCCGACCTCGGTCGGCGAAGGACACAGCGCGGCCTGCTGGCTGCTGGAGAGTGTGCCGGCGTGACAGCGCGAGTTGGCTGGACCCGCAGTGTCTATCCCCTGGTCTGCCTGCTGCTGTTCGCCGTCGCGATCTCGCCGCTTTGGCTGGTCGAGCATCCGCCACTGCAGGACTACTTCAACCTGCTGGCGCGGCTGCGGCTGCTGATCGACCCCGGCCACCCCGCCTTCGAGACGTTCTACCGGATCGAGTGGCGCTTCCTGCCGGCGCTGGGGCTGGAACTGGTCGCCGTGCCGCTCACCGCCCTGGTCGAACCGGCGATCGCCATCAAGCTGACGCTCAGCCTGTGCTTCGCCGGGCTCATCGTCGCGACGATGGCGGTGCACCACGGCTCATATCGCGGCGCCACGCCGGTCACCGCGCTGGCCTTCCTGCTGCTGTGGAACGAGGCGACGCATGTCGGGCTGATCGGCTACCTCGTCGGCTGCACGCTGGCGCTGGCGCTGATCGCGATCTGGCTGCGGCTTGAAGAACGGCCGGGGCTGCGGCTGGCGATCTGCCTGCCGCTGGCCGTGCTGGTGCTGCTGGCACACCTCTACGCCTTCGCCTTCATGGGTCTGGCGCTTACCGCCATCGAGGCGACCGCCGCCGTGCGTCAGGGCCGCTGGGGCCGGCGCTTCGTGCACCTGGCGCTCCTGGCATTGATACCGGCGGCGTTCCTGCTGCTGCTCGGCCCGCCGTTCGATGCCTATCGCTCGCCCGAGACCGGCGGCGATGCCGGCGGCATGTTCGCCGAGCTGGTGGAGCAGTCGCGACTCTACTTCCACCGCAAGGGGCTCTACCTCTGGTACCTGATCGGCGGCGACATCGTGAACGGCCGGCCGATCGACATCGTCGCGCGCCTCACCGGCGCCATCGTCGCCGTGCTGATCCTGCTGACGCTGATCGCGGCACGGCGCCTGCCGCGCGCCGGGGCGCTCGCCGTAGTCGCGCTGACGGTCGCGGTCTATTTGCTGCTGCCGCCGCGCATCGCCGGCTCGTTCCTGGCCGACTGGCGCCTGCTGATCCCGCTCGGCTTCTTCGCCATCGCCGCCCTCCCGCCCGCACCGGACCGCGAGATGTACCGCGCCGTCGAGGTCACCGTGGTGGTCGCGGTCGCCGTGCTGCTGTGCTGGCGTGTCTGGGACATCCACCGGACCTGGGAGGGCGCGCAAGCCCACATCGCCGACTTCGACGCAGCGACCGCCGACCTGCCGGACGGCGCCCGGGTCTATCCCTACGTGATGCAGGTGCCGTGGGTCGGGCCGCAGTTCCGCCGCGACACCCGCTTCCTCACCCACATCGCCAGCCGCGCGGTCGACCGCGACGCGGCGCTGGTCGCCACCCAGTTCGCGACGCCCGCGGCGCAGTCGCTGCGATTCCAGCCGGACTACGATCAAGTCCGGTTGCCGTGGGAGGACAAGTTCCAGGACGAGATCACCGTGCACTGGGACCGGGTGCTCGGTTTCTTCGATCACGTGCTGGTGGTTAAGCTGTCGGATCTGCCGGATCCGCCCGATGTCGGCCTGCCCGACGCCGGGTTGGAACCGGTCGGCGAGGCCGGCGTGTTTCGGCTCTACAAGGTGCAAGGGGAACGCAACGATGGCGGCTGACGAAACGTTGCTGGAGGTCGCCGACCTGAAGGTGCACTTCCCGATCCGCAAGCGCCCGTTCGAGACGCCGAGCAAGGTGCACG
>CAZVLI010000860.1:0-2153 GCA_964627965.1 uncultured Rhodospirillales bacterium | reverse complement strand
CGGGGCGACGTGCGCGCCGTAGGCGTAGCCGCGCTCGTCGGCGCGCGCCTTGAGCAGCGCCGCGTAATGGCCGAGCCCCTCGCCCGACGCTTCGGCATAGTCGACCACCCGAAGCTCTGCCCCGACGCGCTGCACGAACCAGATCGCCGTGGCGTCGTCGATGCCGAGGTCCCACCAGGTCTCGGTGAGCACGTCGTCGACCGGCAACTCGACGACCCGACCGTCGTGTTCGGCGCGGGCCAGAGCGTCGCCGTAGTAGGCGCCCTCGATCGCGACCTCGAAGGCTTCGTCGGGCGTGGACGGAAACTCGTGGCGCATGTCGTCGCCCTGGGTCGCGGCCTTGCGCGCGTACCAGGCCATCTGATCCGGCGTCAGCACGATGCCGTTGCGCTCGCGCAGGTCTTCGAAGTAGCGCGCCATCTCGGCCTCGACGGGCGCATCGGCCGGGTCGAGGCGGTAGCTGCGCTCCTGCCACCACGGGAAGAAGTGGAAGCGGAAGTCGAGCGCGGAGAGCGGCCGGCCGAGGCGTTCCAGCTCACGGGCGCGCTGCACCAGGTCGTAGAACTCGCCTTCCCTGCCCTGCGCCGTCGACTCGATCCACACCTGCCGGCCCGGCGCTACGGCGTTCAACGCGCCGGTGCGGATCTCCCGTGCCGTTTCCGGCACCTTCACCGAGATGCGCCCATACTCGGAGACATGCAGCATCTGGAACGTGCCGGAACGCAGCGAGGTCCCCACCCGGATCTCGGAGTTGTTGGCGAAGCGCATGGCATGCGCCGAGTTGCGCTCCGCCGCGAGGATGCGCCGCAGCGGCGCCGGGAGGCGGTCGTAGGCGAACTTGATGCGGTCGCGGAAGATCGCCTTGGCGTCCTCCAGCCGGTGCGCAATGATCCCGGCCCGCAGGTTCGAGGTGAACAGGCAGGCATCGAGCATCAGGAGCTGGATCAGCGTGGTGAAGCCGAGCTGACGCGCCTTCAGGATGACGTTCAGCGCGTGCGCGTCGGAGAGCAGCCGGCGCTGCGCCGCGTTCGGTTTGAACACCCGCTCGCGTCCCTGCCGGTCGACGATGCGGTAGAGGTGCGACAGGCGCCAGTTGCGGTCACCGAGGCGCTGGCGGAGCAGGGCCTCAGCCGTCGCCATTGGCCTCGTCCTCCAGTTCGCGCAGCAGTTTCGACAGCTCGCCCTCGCCGGTTTCGCCGCCGGCCGCCTCCAGCGCCGCGGCGGCGCGGGCGGCCGCCAGCTTGTTGGCGACGATGCGGGCCCGGGTCGCGGCGTCGGCGTCGTCCGGGATCGGCTCCAGGTAGACGCTCTTCAGGAACTCCAGCGGCGACATCGTCTCGGCAGCCTTGGGCGCGCGTTTGGGCGTCGCGCGGCGCCGGCGGGCGACGGGCTTCGACTTCTCGGCCATGATCCTCGGAAACGAAAAAGGCCCGGCCGCCGGGAGGCTGCCAGACCCTAGAAATGAAAGCGCCCGCGACCGTCAGTCCTGTCGCGAGCGTGAGGGAACTATCTGAAATTGGGCGCCCGACCGTCAAACCGAAAAATCGGCTCGACGGCGATCAGCCTCATTTGTGGCGGAAAACGATCCGGCCCTTGGTCAGGTCGTAGGGGGTCATCTCCACGTCGACGCGGTCGCCCGCCATGACGCGGATGCGGAACTTCCTCATCTTTCCGGCGGTGTGCGCGATGATCTCGTGGTCGTTGTCCAGCTTCACGCGGAACATCGCATTGGGCAGCTTTTCCTCCACGGTGCCGGAGAAGGTGAGCGGTTCCTCTTTCGCCACGAACTGATCCTCTAACGGTTAACGGTGCCCCTGAACTAGCCGCGAGACGCTCGCGCGTCAATGTCTACGAATCGCGGGCGCCATGGCGGCCGGCGCCGTCGCGAAAACGGGCAGCGCCGCCGGCGGCTTCCTGGCGCTTGGCCTGCAACGACAGCTCGGTTTCCCGCGCCAGGGCTTCGGCCAGCGGGCGGCCCGCCTGGGCGTAGACCGAGGCGCGATCGGAGCGCATGGCGATCTGCGGGAAACCGGCGACCTGTCGTGCCAGCTCCTGCGCGGCGGCCAGGCTGGTGCCGTCGGGCACCACGCGGGTCGCCAGACCGAGCTGCTTCGCCTCCTCGGCAGCCACCGGACGACCGGTGATCATCATGT
>CAZVLI010000859.1:0-2157 GCA_964627965.1 uncultured Rhodospirillales bacterium | reverse complement strand
GGCCGATGGGCGCCCCGGAGCGTGTCGCCGAATTGGCCGACGCGCTGGCCAAGGCGGAGCGGCCGATCATCGTCTCCGGCTCCGGCGTGATCTGGTCGCAGGCCTGGGACGAGATGGCCGAGCTGGTCGAGACCGCCGGCATCCCGTTCTACACCACGCCGCAGGGCCGTGGCGTGCTGCCCGACGACCACGAGCTGTCGCACCTGACGATGCGCTCGTCCGCATTCCGCGAGGCCGACCTGATCCTGGTGCTGGGTACGCGGATGAACTACATCATCGGCCACGCCGCGCCGCCGCGCTTCGGCGCCAACGCCAAGATCGCACGCATCGAGATCGACGGCGACGAACTGGCCACCGCGCCGCGCCGGATCGACATCCCGATCCAGGGCGACTGCAAGGTCGTGCTGCGGCAGCTGCTTGAGGCGATGGACGGCAAGGTCGACCGGGCGCGCTACGACGGCTGGCGGCGCACGCTGGCCGACGGCGAGGAAGCCAAGCGCGCCAAGGGCGGCAACAAGGAGATCATGACGCAGACGCCGATCCACCCGCTACGGCTGTGCGAGGAAGTGAAGAACTTCATGGATCGCGACGCCGTGCTGGTGGTCGACGGCCAGGAGATCCTGAACTACGGCCGGCAGTCGATGCCGACCTTCAAGCCGGGCCACCGCATGAACTCCGGCCCCTTCGGCACCATGGGCGTCGGCCTGCCCTTCGGTCTGGGCGCCAAGGTGGCCAAGCCGGACACCCAGGTCATCGTGGTGCACGGCGACGGCTCCTTCGGCCTCAACGCCATGGAGCTGGACACCGCCGTCCGCCACAGGATCCCGGTGCTGGTGGTGATCAGCCTGAACGGCGGCTGGACCGCGGACCCGAACCACGAAAAGGCCGGCCGCGACCTCGGCTACACCCGCTACGACAAGATGGCCGAGGCGCTGGGTTGCTACGGCGAGTACGTCGAGGACCCGGAGGAGATCGCGCCGGCGCTGAAGCGGGCGCAGGCCAAGGTCGACGAGGGCATGGTCGCGGTGGTCAACGTGAAGACCGACTTCCGTGCTCGCGCCGGCACCGTGGCCTTCGCCAGCTACTCGACCTGAAGACGGGCGGACCGGGCGTCGCGCGGCGCCCGGTCCCGCACCCAAAGGTGCCAGGCCAGCCACAGGTTGGTCAGCACGAACAGCGGCACGCCCAGCATCGGCGCGACCGACATCGGCCAGGCGAACACCGCCCGCGCGTCCGGCGAACCGTCGAAGACCTGCAAGGGCCCCGGCAGGCCAAGCTGGAGCAGGATCGGCGCGGCGGGAACGATCACCAGTATGCCGGCGAGGTTCCAGGCCATGAATCCGCGCGCCGACAGCTGGCCGCGCCGGGCAACGCGCGCGATCCACAGCGCCGACAGGCCGAACAGAAGGTCGGGGATGCCGACTAGGACGGCGAAGTAGGCCGGGAAGACGCCCGTCCAGGCCTTGTAGAGCGTACCGACGGCCAGCACGCGCAAGCCATGGAAGCCGGCGAACCAGTGCCACGGCATCGCCGTCGTGGCCTCGTGCATCGCCCCGCGCAGACCCGGAAACACCAGCACAGGCAGCACCACGACCGCGATGGTGACGAGTTGCAGCCACAGGCCGGGTAGCCATGGCATCAGTGCGTCCGCGACGAAGGCGCCGCGCGCGGCCAGCACGCCGGTCACGATGCCGTAGAGGGCGAGCCACAGCAGGTAGGCGTGGACGAGGCCAGCCCGTGCCGTGCCGCGCCACGCGATCGCAGCCAGGAACCCGAGCTCGACGGCGAGGAGGATAGGTGTCAGCGACATGGCGGTCTCCTGTTTCGTATCGATTGCTATGAAACTGGCCCGAAAAATCAGCCCACTGCCCGCAAGGCAACTTCGAGATGCCGGTTCAACTCGGCATCGTCGGCGCCCATGCGCAGCAGCAAGCCCAAGGTGTAGGCCGTCGTCGTCAGGAAGGCCGCCAGCGGCTCGACGTCGCGGCGACGCGGCAGATGGCCGGTCTTCTGTGCTTCGACCAGCCTGTCGCGGAATGCGGCGTGAAGCTGGCGTCGGTGCGCCGCGACCTTGGCCGCCGCGTCCTTGTCGTGCGGCGCCAGCTCGGCAGCGGTGTTGCACATCATGCAACCGACGCGACCGCCGCCGGCGCGCAA
>CAZVLI010000858.1:0-2179 GCA_964627965.1 uncultured Rhodospirillales bacterium | reverse complement strand
TCCCATCGCCCTCGACGCCGGCACCGGCGCCGGCCACGACGGCGGCCGCACCGGCGACGACAACGGCGGCGGCACCGCGCACGCTGCCCCAGGGCTCGACCATGCAGCGTTACGATTTCGCCTTCTCGCTGCTCCGGAAGTCCGCCTTCGCGGAGGCCGAGGTGGCGTTCCGCGAGTTCGTGAGCGCGCATCCCGACGACAAGCTGGCGGGCAATGCGCAGTACTGGCTCGGCGAGACGCTGTTCGTTCGCGAGCGCTACGAGGAGGCGGCCGTCGCCTTCGTCGACGGCTACCGGCGCTACCCCGACAGCGCCAAGGCCACCGACACGCTGTTGAAGCTGGGCATGACCCTGCGCCGACTGGGGCAGAAGGAGGAAGCCTGTGCCACCTTCGGCGAGCTGGACCGGCGGTTCCCCGATGCCAATCCGCGACTTCGCACCCGTGCGGCGCAGGAGCGCCAGGCCGCCGGCTGCACCTGAGCCGGTTGGCGCCGCCGAGTTCGCTCGGCTGATCGCGCCGCTGGGGCCGTTCGAGCCACGGCCGCGACTGGCCGTGGCCGTCTCAGGCGGCCGTGACAGCCTCGCGCTGACCTTGCTCGCGCACGACTGGGCCACAGCGCAGGGCGGGGAGGTGACGGGGCTTTGCGTCGATCACGGTTTGCGCCCGGAGAGCGGCAAGGAGGCACGGCAGACGAGGGCGTGGCTCGCGGACCACGGCATCGATTGTCGCATCCTGCGCTGGACACCCGACCGGCGCAGCCAGGCGGCCGCGAGGGCGGCGCGTTATCGCCTGATGACCAATTGGTGCCGACAGCGCGGGATGCTGCACCTGCTGCTGGCGCATCACGGTGACGATCAGGCCGGGACCGTCGCGATCCGGCGCGCGCGAGGCAGCGGCGTCGACGGACTGGCTGGAATGGCGCCGGTTTCGCGCCGTAATGGTGTCCGGCTGCTGCGGCCCTTGCTGGGTGTGTCCCGGGACCGCCTCACGGCGACTTTGCGGGATCGTGGACAGGTGTGGATCGACGATCCGAGCAACCTCGATCCGAAATATGCCCGCACCGCGCTGCGCGATGCGCCACCACCGGCGGTCAGCGGGGACGCCGCCGCCCGACGCTTGGCCATGGCAGCCGCCGTCGACCGTGCTCTCGCAGGAAGCCTGGCGCTGCGGCCGGAGGGCTATGCCTGGCTCGATCCAAGGGCGCTGCGAGACGATCCGCTGGCATCCAGGGTCCTCGGACGGGTGTTGCGGACGGTGGGTGACCGTGACTATCCGCTCTCCGACGAAGCCGTTCGACGCGCCTGGGCGGCGGTCGCGGCAGGGCGGGCGACGACGCTCGCCGGTTGTCGACTCGTGCCGCTCCATCGTCAGTTGCTGATTTGCCGGGAGGCCGGCCGCCTGCCGGATCCTGCGTTTGCTCATAAAGGCCGGGCGCGCTGGGCCGGTTTCGAGCTGCAGGGGCCCGGCGATCGCGATTGGTGGGTCGGCGGCAACGTACGTCGGGATCTGGCTCAGGCTTACCCGGCGCCCGTGCGGCCGGTACTGCCGTCGGTTTATGACCAACTCGGGCCGCTCGCGCTGCCGCACGTCGGCTGGGTTCGCCGCGGCGTCGATCTTGGTCGCTTCCGGGTCGTCTGGCGCCCCCGATTGCCGGTCTCTGGCCCAGGCTTTTCGGTTGCTTAAGGCGACTCCTACATTATCTTAAGACTACCGGGCGCAGCATGGACCGAATGGCCGCGCCTGACAGGCAGAGAAAGAGAGCCTCTTGTACAATTTCAGTCGGAATATCGCGCTCTGGGTGATCATCGCCCTGCTTGTGCTCGCGCTGTTCAACCTGTTCCAGGGTCCGGGCAGCCAGCGGGGGCCATCGACCGCGAGGCCGTATTCCGATTTCATCGCCGAAGTGGAAAGCGGCCAGGTCCGGGACGTGAAGATCCAGGGCCGCACCATCGAGGGCCACTACAACGACGGCCGCGCCTTCAACACCTACGCGCCAGACGATCCGGAGCTGGTCAAGCGCTTGTCGCATCACGGCGTTTCGATCAGCGCGGCGCCGGACGAGGAAGGCACGCCGACCCTTTTCGCGATCCTGCTGAACTGGTTCCCGATGCTGCTGCTGATCGGCGTCTGGATCTTCTTCATGCGCCGGACTGCATCTGGCGCCTGAAGAAGATCCGGA
>CAZVLI010000857.1:0-2180 GCA_964627965.1 uncultured Rhodospirillales bacterium | reverse complement strand
GTCGGGCGCGGCGACGCGCCCATAGTAATTCGGCCGTTCCCATCCGTTGACGCAGCCTAACTGCGCGCCCCGCGCCTTCTGCCTGTCATAAGCAGGCGCGGTCCTCAGCGGGCGGCAGGCTTCGCGCTCCTCATCGGGGTGATGCAGGATATAGACGTGGTTGTAGCATTCCTCATTCTTCCGCGCCGCGTATTCCGTCGTCATCCAGCTTTGCGAATAGCGTTTGGGATCGAGGCTCGCCATGTCGATCTCGGCCTCGCCCTCGACCATCATCTGCGCCAGGTAATAGCCCGTGCCACCCGCCGCCGTGATGCCGAAGGAGAAGCCCTCGGCGAGCCACATGTTCCGCAGGCCCGGCGCCGGGCCGACGAGCGGATTGCCATCGGGCGTGTAGCAGATCGGCCCGTTGAAATCGTCCTTCAGCCCGCTCTCGGCGCAGGACGGCACCCGCTCGGTCATCGCCATGTATTGCTCGGCGATCCGGTCGAGATCGAGCGGGAAGAGGTCCGCCCGAAAACTGTCGGGCACGCCGTATTCGAAACGCGCGGGCGCGCCCACCTCGTAGATGCCGAGGATCCAGCCGCCCCGTTCTTCGCGGGCATAGCTCTGCGCGTCGGCATCGCGAACCACCGGGTGCTCGGGGTTGGTCTTGCGCCATTCGACCAGCGCAGGGTCCTGATCCATCACGATGAAGGTGTGTTCGACGGGGATCGCGGGGATCTTGATCCCCAGCATCTTCGCGGTCCGCTGCGCGTGGTTGCCCGAGGCCGTCACCACATGTTCGGCGGTGATCACGATCTGCTCGTCGGAGGGCACCAGATTGCCGCCCTTTTCGACCATCTTCGTGCAGGTCACCTCCCAGGCGTCGCCGTTCCAGTGAAACGCATCGGCCTGCCACTTGCGCTCGATCATCACGCCGCGCTGGCGGGCGCCCTTGGCCATGGCCTGCGTCACGTCCGCCGGATTGATGTAGCCGTCGGTGTGGTGGTAAAGCGCGCCCTTCAGGTCGTCCGTGCGGATGAGCGGCCAGCGTTCCTTGATCTCGTCAGCCGTCAGCCACTCGAAGGGCACGTCGCAGGTCTCGGCGGTGGCGGCGTATAGCATATACTCGTCCATCCGCGCGTCGGTCTGCGCCATGCGCAGGTTGCCCACCACGGCAAAGCCGGCGTTCAGCCCCGTCTCCTCCTCCAGCGTCTTGTAGAACTCGACCGAATACTTGTGGATGTGGGTCGTGGCGTAGCTCATGTTGAAGAGCGGCAGGAGCCCGGCGGCGTGCCAGGTGGAGCCGGAGGTCAGCTCGTCCCGTTCCAGCAGCATCACGTCATCCCAGCCGGCCCTGGCCAGATGATAGGCGATGGACGTTCCGACAGCACCGCCGCCGACGACAAGTGCTTTGACCTGGGTTTGCATGGCCCGACTCACTTTGGATATGCGTTTCGCGCGCACTCTGTCGGAAATTGCGACGCCAAGCGAGAAGGAGCCGACCGTTGGCGGCAGGAATGCGACCTTGGCGGGCCAGGCTTGAGGTCCGGAATGCCGGACTGGACCGGCGGGCGCCCGACAGGTCAGGATAGCCCGAGGGCAATCGCGGGGGTGCGGCGATGACGACACTGACATTGACCGAAGCGGCGGAGCTTCTGGGGAAGTCCTACGACGGCCCGGGTGCGATGCCACCCCTGAAGCTCGACAAGCAGCACAAGTATGCACAGACCTACCTGACCCAGGACGACATCCTCGTCATTCCCGGCATGAACCAGAACATCGACCGGCTGCGCGGGGTGGATCAGTGGCACGTGCCGGGCTGGTTCTATCGCTGGGGCAAATACAACAAGGACATCTCGAAAAGCACCTGGCTGAACCTCTTTGTCCACTATGCACTCGACAGCCTGAAGCTGCTCGGCACCCATCGGCCGAAATTCATCCTCGGCCATTCGCTCGGCGCCGGCATGACGCAGATCCTTGCCCAGCACTATAAGGTCCCGGCCATATGCTTTGCCGTGCCCGCCGTCTGCGACGGGCGCAAGCTGACGTTTACCCCCTACGAGACCATCCTGAACATCCAGATCGAGGGCGACTGGCTGCCGGCGCTTCTGCACGACAAGGGCGTTTTGCAGCGGTTCGGCCGGACGGAGATTGTGCCGCCGCCTGCCGGCCATGCAAGCCGCCACAAGATCACCAGC
>CAZVLI010000856.1:0-2183 GCA_964627965.1 uncultured Rhodospirillales bacterium | reverse complement strand
GGATCGGCCCGAAGGTCTGGCGCTGGCGGATCTGGAGCTTGCCGGACTTGGCCAGCTCCAGGCTGGCGCCGAGCGTGGCGGCGACGGCGGAGCGCCGGTCGAAGCCGCTGCGCAGCCCGGACGGCAGCAGCGCCTCCAGGCTGGCCCAGTCCGGCATGTCGCCGATGATCGAGCGCAGGCGCACAAGCGCCTCCTCGATGGTCATCGCCGTCGGCATCGTCATCGACAGCGGCGTCACCGGCGCGCCCTGTACCTGGTCGGCATAGGCGCGCAGGAGATCGTAGAGCTCGCAATGCCACTGCGACTTGCGCAGCACGGTGATGCCTTCCGGCATGCCGCGCTGGAACACGTCGAGGCCGAGCCGCGCCCGCGCCATCAGCTTTTCCGACGCGTCGCGCATCGCCTGCAGCCGTTGGAGCTGGAACTGCAGCCGTGCCGCCAGTTCCTCGCCCGATGGCTCCTCCTCGCCCTCCGGTTCGGGCAGCAGCAGGCGCGACTTCAGGTAGGCCAGCCACGCCGCCATGACGAGGTAGTCGGCGGCGATCTCCAGCCGGATGCGGCGCGCCTCCTCGATATAGGCGAGATACTGCTCGGCCAGCTTCAGGATCGAGAGCTGGGTAATGTCGACCTTCTGCGTGCGCGCCAGGCTCAGCAGCAGGTCGATCGGCCCCTCGAAACCCTCCAGATCGACGACGAAGGTGGAGCGCAGCACGATCGGCGCGGTCTCCTCGCCGTCCGTCTTCTCTTCCGTCTCGGGCTGCGGCAGCGGCTGCTCGCTCATGCACTCTCCCCGGTGGTCGGCAACGATGCTAGCAGGCTTGCCAGTTCCTGTTGCGC
This sequence comes from uncultured Rhodospirillales bacterium, assembly GCA_964627965.1. GTDB lineage: Bacteria > Pseudomonadota > Alphaproteobacteria > JAVKFY01. The sequence goes on along the minus strand of CAZVLI010000856.1, from coordinate 1,346 downwards.
GGCCGGTCGGTCGAACGGTTCGGGCGCCGCAACCCCTTGTCGCGCCAGGGCCCAGCGGTCCTGCGCCGCCGCGCTCATCGGACCGCAAGCGGCCAGGACGGCGCTCATTTCCTCGAATCGGCCGTTGCAGTGCAGCGCGACGTCGCAGCCGGCGGCCATGGCCCCGGCGGCTCGCTCGGCCAAGTCGCCGGCCAGCGCCTGCATCGACAGGTCGTCCGACATCAGCAGGCCCTGGAACCCGATCCGGTCGCGAATGATCTCCGAAACGATGGTCGCCGACAGCGTCGACGGCCAAAGCGGGTCGAGTTGCGGGAACATCAGGTGCCCGGTCATGCCCAGCTCGATCTTGTCGGTGAGCGATGCGAAGGGGGCGAAGTCGGTCGCCGACAGCGTGTCGAGGTCGGCCTCGACCACCGGCAGGGCATCGTGACTGTCGACCGTGGCGCGGCCGTGGCCGGGCAGGTGCTTCATCACCGGCATCACGCCACCCGCCTTCAGCCCGTCGGCCGACGCGCCACCAAGCCGGACCACCGTGCCGACGTCGGTGCCGTAGCTGCGGTCGCCGATCACCTTGTGGGTCTCGGGGAAGGAGAGGTCCAGGCAGGGCACGCAGTCGACGTCGACGCCCAGCGCCAGCAGGTCGTCGGCGATCAGACGGCTGTTCAGCCACGCCGCGCGCGTGCCCTTGTCGGGATCCGTGAAGCGGGCGAACACGGCGGCCGGCGGCGCGTCGTGCCACGGCGCGCCTTGCAGGCGCCGCACCCGCCCGCCTTCCTGGTCGATCAGCACCGGTGCCGTCTCGTCCTCGACCGCCGCGCGCAGGGCTGAAGTCAGCGCCGCGATCTGCGCCGGGCTCTCGCAGTTGCGCTTGAACAGGATGAAGCCGAGCGGGCGGGTCGCAGCGATCAGGTCGCGCTCGTCGTCGGCCAGCGTGGTTCCGGCGACGCCGACGATCGCGGCGGCGCGATCACTTGGGCGGGACAATGATGCAGTCCTGCTTGGCCGCCTTCAGTTCGGCACAGGTCGCCAGCGCGGCGGCGCGGTTGGCCAGCGGCCCGGCCTGCAACCGGTGGAACAGGCCCTTTTTGCCAAGATCGACGGTGACGATGCGCGGTTCCAGCTTGCCCAGCGCGTCGGTGTGGATCTTCTTCAGGCGCACCCACTCCTTCTCGGCGATGCCGACGTCGCGGAACGCGGCGATTTGCACGCGGAAGGCATCGGCCGCGGCGGCGGGTGCCGGCGGCGGTGGTGGCAGCGCGGGCGCCGGCTCGGCCTTCGCCGCGACGATCAACGACGCGGGCTTCTCGCTCGGCACCGGCGGCCAGTCGGCGGGCGGCGGCGGGGCG
>CAZVLI010000855.1:0-2186 GCA_964627965.1 uncultured Rhodospirillales bacterium | reverse complement strand
CCTGCACGCCGACCGCGATGGCCAGCAGGGTGAGCAGAGCCGCGCGGAACGAGGTCCACGGCGTTCGTTTCTCGGTCATGGCGACGATCCTCCTCCGAAGGGAATGGGGACGCTCGCTGAACGCGGCGAGCGGCACAGTGATAATGGCGCCACCCGGCAGCGTGTCGGAGAAACCTTCCCAGATCGAGCCGTCGCCGTCCTCGAACTCGAACCGCCAGGAGATGGCCAGGTCCGCCGAAACCAGGTTGATCTCGATCTGATCATAGGTGCTCAGGTCGGCGCTCAGGCCGGCGCCCGCGAGCCCGTTCCACTCCAGAGTCGTCGTCGACTGGACGCCGGGGCCCTGCCCGTGCGTGAAGTAGCCGTTCGAAAAACCGGCCGACGCCACGCTGGACTGAGGGATGTTCGCGACGAACACCTCGGTCGTCAGATCACGGTACTGACCGATAATGCCGTTGGCCTGCGGACTGCCGTCCGGGGCATTGTCGAGAAGCGTGGTCGTACCGACGGTCGTTTGGATCACGACCTGATCCGGAGCGGTGAACTCGTCGATCGAAAGGATGTGCGAAGCGTGCGCCGCGCTCGTGGCGAGAGTCAGGCCCGCGGCCGCGACACCTGCCATGAGATAACTCTTCATGTTCATGTCTGTGTCCTACTTTCCCCTGCGGACCGTTGTTTTTGTATTCGGCCCTGATTGTGGTGCCCAAGTGTGATGCAAATCACATACCAGATCGGCACTGTGTTCCTTTTCAGGCATTTAGTGACGGGCAGCGTGACTCCGGAGTCGCGTTTTGTCAAATCTGCCGACACTCTTTCGCGGCGCTGGCGGGAGGGTGTTCATTCCCGTTTTTGAATCTACGTTTTCAACCAACGGGTTGTCCTGAGTTTCGAGCGCTTTTCCAGGTGTAAAGCAACGTAGATTCCGGGGTTTTTCGGGTGCAGGCCCGGTTGGCGCGGCGGCGGCGGCCATGGCAAGCTGCCGGCATGGCAAACGCGCATCCCAATCTACGAATCGAGCCGATCGCCGGCGCCCTCGGGGCGGAGATTTCCGGCGTCGATCTGTCCGAGGACCTGAGCGATCAGACGGTGGCGCAGATCCGCCAGGCGCTGCTCGACCACCTCGTCGTTTTCTTCCGCGACCAGGCCATCACGCCCGACCGTCAGCTCGCCTTCGGGCAGCGTTTCGGGGAGATTATCGAGTACCCGTTCGTGCGCGGCCTGCCGGACCATCCGCTGATCATCCCGGTCGTGAAGCTGCCGGAAGAGCGGGTGAATTTCGGCGGTATCTGGCACTCCGACACGACGTATCTGGCCGAGCCGCCGATGGGCACCATGCTGCTGGCGCGCGAGGTTCCGCCCTACGGCGGCGATACCGAGTTCGCCAACCAGTACCTGGCCTACGAGAGCCTGTCGGAGGGCATGCGCGAGCTGCTCGATCCGCTCTACGGCGTCTCGTCGTCGGCCAAGGCGGACGTGTCGAAGAGCCGCGAGGACCGGATGCGCGACGCGCCTGGCGGTCAGGCCGGCGGCGCGCTGGAGGCCGAGCATCCGGTGGTCCGCACCCATCCCGAAACCGGCCGCAAGGCGCTGTACGTCAGCGTGGCGCACACCAGCCGGTTTCGTGGCATGACCGAGGCGGAGAGCAAGCCGCTGCTGGAGTTCCTGCACCGGCACCAGACACGGCCGGAGTTCACTTGCCGGTTCCGCTGGCGCGAGGGCTCGCTGGCCTTCTGGGACAACCGCTGCGCCATGCACAACCCGATCAACGACTATCACGGCCACAAGCGGGTGATGCACCGGATCACGCTCAAGGGCGACGTGCCGCGCTGACCATGGACCGCGCCAGCTTGCCGGCGCGACTGGCGCGCGTATTTGGCGCCGGCACCGACTTCGAGATGCTGCCCGACACCGGGCTGGCGCACGATCATGTGCGGCTGGTCGGCACCGGGCGGCTGGCGCGGGTGCCGAAGCAGAGCCAGATGCAGCTCGCGGCGGCCGACAACCTGGCCTACCAGGCGGCGTGCTTCACCCGGGCCAGCGCGAGCGGGCACGCGCCGAAGCTGTTCGAGGTGCTGCCGCCGTCGACCGATCTGCCTCGTGGCGCGCTGATCGTGGAGGAGATCGTCGGTCGGCCGGCGCGGCTCCCGGAAGACCTGCCGGCGATCGCGACGGCGCTGGCACGGATC
>CAZVLI010000854.1:0-2189 GCA_964627965.1 uncultured Rhodospirillales bacterium | reverse complement strand
CCACTCCCGGCGTGTTGAATGCCGGCGTTGCCGACAATACCGCTGTCGTGATATTTGACGTGTTGGTACCGCCGGATGCCCAGAACGGCACGGTAATCTCCAACCAGGCGTTCGTGACCGCTCCCGACCACGGCTTCGTCGATCTGCCGTCTGACGATCCGCGCACGCCGCTGGTCGATGATCCGACGATCGACATTGTCGGCGCTTACCCGACCCTATTCGCGCCCAAGTCGGCGGCGCTGCAAATCGACGGCGGCTCGCCGGGCATCGTCGATCCCGGCGATGTCCTGCGGTACACGATCCAGGTCTACAACAACGGCACCGAGCCGGCGACCTATACGACGCTGCAGGATGGTGTGCCGGCGAACACGACCTATGTAGCGGATTCGGTAACGCTGAACGGTCTGCCGCTCGGTCAGCCCGACGGCGGCGTATCGCCGCTTATCGACGGCATTGAAATCAGCTCTGCTGACCTGACCCCGCCGCTCCCGGGTGTCGGCGAAGGGGTACTGAGCCCCGGCGCCTCGGCCGTCGTACAGTTCGACCTGATGGTGGATGCCGGCGTGCCGCCCGGTACGCTCATTACCAACCAGGCTGTTGTCGATTCGGTTGAAGTGCCGACCGTCCTGACTGACGGCGATGGTAATCCGGCAACCGGCCCTGAGCCGACGATCGTCGTTGTGGGTGACGCACAGCAAATGGCGATTGCCAAATCCGTGGCTGTGGTCGGCGGTGGGCCGCTCCTGCCCGGCGTTGAACTCGACTATCTCGTGACGATTACGAACGTCGCTTCGGTGCCGGCGCTGTATGTCGCGATCACCGACGATCTGGATGAGGTCACGCCCGGCTACCTCACCTACGTTCCCGATTCGGCATTGCTGAACGGTTTGCCTGTTGGCATCAGCGTTGCTGGCAACGTCATCACCGCTGATTATTTCAATGAGTACGGCGCACTGGCTCCGGGCGCTACGGCGACCCTGCAGTTCCGAGCGACCGTCGACCCGGCAGTTGCCATAGGCACGACCCTGACCAACCGGGGCCGCGTGCAGTGGAACGACCCGCTGCAGTACGCCGAGGCAGAAGTCTCGGTCGACGTGGGCGCTGAGCCCAATGTCGGTACTCTGAGCGGCCAGGCTTTCTACGACACCGACCATGACGGCAGCCCGGATGCCGGTGAGCGGCTGCTCGAAGGCTGGACGGTCGAGCTGCTCGCCGACGATCAGCCGGTCGCCGCCGTGCAGACCGACGTCGATGGTGCCTGGACCTTCACGGGGGTCGCGCCCAACTATCTGAACAGCGTTGCCTACGCGATTCGTTATACGGCGCCGGGCGCAGCGGCCGATACGGCGCTGCTCGGTGTTACCGATTCCGACTTCACCGACGGCCTGCAGCAGATAACCGACATCGTGGTTCAGGGCGGTAGCCTGCTCCGCGCGCTGAACCTGCCGGTAGATCCCAACGGCATTGTTTACGATGCGCTGTCGCGCGCGCCGGTTGGCGGTGCGACGGTTCGACTGCTTGATTCATCCAGCGGCCAACCGCTGCCGGATGCCTGCTTCGACGATCCGAACCAGGCCAGCCAGCGAACCCTGGCTGAAGGCTGGTATCGATTCGACCTCAACTTCTCGGATCCGGCCTGTCCGTCGGGCGGCAACTACCTGCTCGACGTCTCCGTTTCGGGCGACTTCTACGTCGCAGGACCCTCGGAGTTGATTCCGGCGGCTTCCGATCTCACGACGCCGCCGTTCAACGTGCCGCTGTGCCCGGCCGGGATCGACGATGCCGTGCCCGGCACCGCCCAGCACTGTGAGGCAGCACCCTCGGAGAACCCGCCGCCCAACGGCGCGGCCGCGGAAGACCTCGCCTGGTACGCCTACCTGACGTTTGATGACACGGCGACGCCGGGAAGCAGCCAGATCTTCAACAACCACGTCCCGATCGATCCCGATCTTTCCGGCGTCGTGTCTGTATCCAAGACGACGCCGATGCTGAACGTCAATCGCGGTCAGCTCGTGCCCTACGTTATCACCGTCAACAACACCTTCGGACTCGATCTGACCGACATCATTGTCGTCGACCGCTTCCCGGCCGGTTTTAAGTATGTCGAAGGCTCGGCGTCCTATGACGGCGTGCCTGTCGAGCCTGTCCTGGCCGGCGGCGAGCTGTCGTGGCCGGGGCTTACCCTGACC
>CAZVLI010000853.1:0-2194 GCA_964627965.1 uncultured Rhodospirillales bacterium | reverse complement strand
TCGCCTGTCATCTGCGCGAACCCGGCGCGGCACCGGTGAAGTTGGAGCGAACTGCGCCGGCCGCCGCCGTCTAGCGCCGCGGTACGATGACCTCCGCCGACGCTCGGCCGTCATCGTCCGAGCCTCCCTTGGTCGCGGTCATTCCGGCCTTCCGACCCGATCCGCGCCTCGTCGGCATCGTCCAGGATCTGACCGCACGCGACGAACTGGCGGCCGTACTGGTCGTCGACGATGGCAGCGGCGCGGACTTCGCCAGCATCTTTGCCGAGGTCGAAGCCGCCGGTGCGACGGTGCTGCGCCAGCCCGGCAACACGGGGAAGGGCGCAGCACTCAAGGCCGGCTTCGCGGCCGCCGCCGAACTGCACCCGGACCTTGCAGGCGTGGTCACCGTCGATGCCGATGGCCAGCATCTGCCCGACGACGTGATCGCGGTCTGCCGCGCGTTCCGCGACGCGCCGGCGCCGCTGGTGATTGGCGTGCGCCGGATCGGTCCGCCGATGCCGCCGCGCAGCCTGCTCGGCAACCGTCTGACCCGTCACCTGATGTGCATGTTCTGGGGGCGTCGGCTGGTGGACACACAATGCGGTCTGCGCGTCATCGGCGCGCCGCTGCTCCGTCCGCTCGGCGAGGTTCGCAGCGGGCGCTACGCCTTCGAGCTGCAGATGCTGATATTCGCCGTTGCCCGCGGGTTGGCGATCACCGAGGTGCCGATCACCACGGTCTATCACGACAGCAACCTGGCCTCGCATTTCCGGCCGATTGTCGACTCGCTGCGCATCTATGCGGTTCTGCTGTCGGTGCTGCTCTTGATCGTGGTGTGCGGCATCCTGGAGCACCTGGCGTTCCAACTCTTCCTGCTGGTGCAGGACACCATTCTGGCTCTGGTGTTCGCCAAGTTGCTGCAGTTCGGTGGCTTCGTCGAGGGGCACCGTCGTCTCGTCGGTGGGCGAGAGCGGCCGCGAGATGCGCTCTGGCTGGGCGCGATCTACGTTCTGTCGAGCATCCCGGTTCTGTTCCTGATGCAGGCGCAGATGACGCCGCTCGAGGCCAATCTGAAGGCCGAGCTGGCGCTGATCCCGTTCTACATGTTGGCCTATCGCCTGTTCCTGCCGCGGCGCCGGGTGCCGTTGTGAACCAGGCCCGCGCCACCGACTGGGACGCCTATTACAGCCGGCCGTTCCCGGCGGCGCACCTGACGCGGGCCTATACCATTGCCGCCGTCTGCCGTCACATCGCCCGGCTCGATCTGCCGCCAGGGGCGAACATCGTCGAACTCGGCGGCGGTGGCAGTTGTATCTACGATGCGGTCAGTCGCCGGTTTCGGCCGTCGCGCTACCACGTGGTCGACAGCAATGCCCTGGGGCTGCAACGCCTTCGCGAGCGCGCGGCCGACGACGCGTTGTCGTTGGAGCAGGCCGACCTGCGGCACTGGTCGCCGGCACCGGATGGCGACCTGGCGATCAGCCTCGGCCTGATCGAGCATTTCGACGTCGCCGGCACCGCCCGCATCGTCGCCGCGCATCTCGACTGCCTTCGCCCGGGCGGCCATGCGGTGATCTTCTTCCCGACGCCGACCTGGCTCTACCGCGTCGTTCGCGGTGCCGCGGAGCGATTTGGACAGTGGGCGTTTCACGACGAGCGTCCGCTCGGTCTGGCCGAGGTCCGTGCCGCGCTGGGCGAGCGGGCCGAGATGGTCGACACGACCATGCACTGGCCCCCGATCCTGACCCAGCGCTCCGTCGTCGCCCGCAAGGTCTAGCGGCCATGCTGGCACTGACCGGCTGGCTCGCTCTGGCGCAGGCACTGCTGTTGCCGGGCAGCCTGATCCTCCTGCTGACGATGCCGCGTGCGCAGCCCTGGCATTGGGCCTTGCTGACGCCGGCGCTGTCATTGCTGGCGAACTTCTGGCTGGTGGTGGCCTTGGCGTTGACCGGGCTGTACGTGCGGCCGGTTCTTGCGGGCCTGCTCATCGTTGAGTTGGCCGTGCTGGCCTGGTTGATCTGGCGTCGCGGTCCGGGACTGTCGGCGACGGCGACGGTCGTGGCGGTGGTTGCATCGCTGGCGGTCGCCGCCGGGATCGGTGTCGCGACCGGCAACCCGTTTGCGAAGACAACCACGTGGTTCTCTCCCGCTTCATCGCCGGGAGCCCCCGCCGCCACGTAGGCGACACCATCCGCCAGAACATGAACTCGAT
>CAZVLI010000852.1:0-2195 GCA_964627965.1 uncultured Rhodospirillales bacterium | reverse complement strand
GAAGGCGGCGAGACGGCACTGAACCTGCCAGCGCTCGCCGTCGACCTCGACCGCAAGCAACTGCTCGCCGGCAATCTCCGCCCAACCGGCGTCGCCATCGAAGGCGCCCGGATCGACGTCAAGCGCCGCGCCGACGGCAAGCTCGACTGGTCGACCGAGGATGGCGCCGGGGGCAGCTGGCAGGCATTGGTCGACGATGCGATCGCCGAGGGCGCCGGCCTCGCCGGGATCGACATTCGCGGCGCCACGGTGCGGCTCGCCGACGAGGCCAGCGGCGGCAGCGCCGAAGTGCGGCGCGCCGATCTCAGCCTGACGCGGCTGAACGATGCCATCGAGGTTCGGCTGAAAGGCGCCGTGGCCCTGAACGGGCAGGAAAGCCCGGTCGAGATATCGACGCTCTACCGCCCGGCCTCGGCCCTCTCGGTGGTGTTCCGGTTCGCCGATTTGCGCCCGTCCGATGCCGCCGCCGGTCTGGCGATCACCGAGATGGCGACCCTGCTCGGCGTCGACGTGCCGTTGACTGGCGAACTGCACGTCGGGGTCGACGCCGAGGGCATCGCGCGTCATGTCCGCTTCGATGTCGCGGCGGCCGCCGGCACCATCAACGTTGCAGCACTGCCCGCACCGGCCGGTCTGACCCGGGCAAGCGCGGCCGGCGTGGTCGACCTCGTCGATGGACGCATCGATATCGCGCGCCTCGATGTCGCGCTCGCCGACGGGACCGAGATCAACGTGCAGGGCGAGGTCGTCCTGGCCGAAGCCGGTATCGGTGCCGGCATCGTCGCGCACATGCGGAACCTGCCGACCGACTCGCTGGCTGGCTATTGGCCGGCGGACGCGGCGGTCGGTGCCCGAAGCTGGATCGTGGAGAACCTCCGTGGCGGCGAGGTGACGTCGGCCAAGCTCATCGTCGAGGCCGAGCCTGGGGAATTGGAGGCCGAAGATCCGCTCGCTGAACTGATCCGTCTGAGCTTCGACTTCGACGGGCTGGAGGCGCGCTACTGGGAGCCGTTGCCGCGCATGACGGGTGGCAAGGGCAGCGCGACGCTCGACCTTAATCGTTTCCAGCTTCGTCTCGCCCGCGGCCGCGTCGGCAACCTGACGGTCGGCGAGGGCAAGGTCACCATCGACGACCTGCTGGCGAGCAATCAATCGGCGGTGATCGAGTTCGTCGCTCAGGGCAGCGCGGCGGAGGCGCTGGCGCTGCTCGACCGGGAGCCGCTCGGCTTCGCTGGCGATCTCGATCTGGTGCCGAGCGACGTCGGCGGCCAGGCGAATGTCTGGGCTGGCTTCACCATTCCGTTGCGCAACGACCTCGCGCTGGACGATATCGGCTACCGCGCCAGCGCCGCGCTCAGCGCGTTCGCGGTGCCCACGATCTTCGGTCGCTACGCCATGAGCGAGGGCGAGCTCACCCTTGGCGTCGACGCCACCGGCATCGATGCGGAAGGCACCGCGGCGCTGAATGGACTGCCGGTCTCGTTGAGCTGGCGCCGCGACTTCGGCGTCGTCTCGACCGATCGCAAGCCGGTCTATCCCGACCGCTACGGGTTCGCCGGCCGCGCCAACGTCGCCGACTTCGCAGCCATCGGCCTCGACCTGACGATGCTCGGCAGCGGCCCCGTCGCGACGCAGATGAACCTCTGGATCAGCGATACCGGCACGCTCGTCGCCACGGGCGAAGCGAACCTGACCGAGACCGACATCACCAGCCTGATGCTGCGCTGGCGCAAGCCGCCGCAGACGCCGGCCAATGCGACCTTCCGGCTCAGCACCGACGAGGCCGGGCTGTTGCGGCTCGACGATCTGGTCTTCGTCTCGGGCACGGACGCGGTGCAGCTCAGCGCCGACTTCGGGCCGGGCGCCGATCTGCGCAAGATGTACTTCCCCGTGCTCCGCCTGGGTGGCCAGGACCTTGCCGCGACGATTGCCTGGCCGGAAGCCGAGGGGGCGCCGTTGCGGGTCGATGTCGGCGGCCGTGTACTCGACGCGCGGCCGTTCCTGGAAGAATCCGAGGGCGAGCGTGGCGGCACCCTGGCGGCCGAACTGCACCTTGCCGTGCAGCGGTTGCAGCTCGCCGACGCCACCATGCTGACGGATACCGAAGGCAATCTCAGCGTCGCCGATGGCGGGCTCGACAAGGTACGGCTGGACGGTCGACTGAACGGCACCGCGCCGGTCACCGTCCACGTTGG
>CAZVLI010000851.1:0-2198 GCA_964627965.1 uncultured Rhodospirillales bacterium | reverse complement strand
CAGGCTCACCAGGGCCTGGTAGCGCAGTTCGGCGGTGTCTACGACGATCCGGAGGTCGGGCTCTACGTTGCCCAGGTCGGCGCCCGCCTGCTGGCCGCGGCCGGTCAGCAGGGCAGGGAATACACCTTCACGGTGCTCGACAGCGACCTGCCGAACGCCTTCGCCCTGCCCGGCGGCTTCGCCTACATCACCCGCGGCATGCTGGCGCTGATTAACACCGAGGCGGAGCTGGCCGGCGTGATGGGGCACGAGATCGGCCATGTGATCGCGCGGCACTCGGCCGAGCGCCAGACCGGCGGACTGCTCGCCGGTCTGCTCGCCGGTGCTGTCGGCGTGCTGACCAAGAACAGCGATGCCGCGCAGATCGCCGGCATGCTCGGCCAGGGCGCGTTGGCCTCCTACTCGCGCAGGCAGGAGTATGAGGCCGACGAGCTTGGCATCCGGTACATGCGGGCCGGCGGCTGGAACCCGCTGGCGCAGGGCGACATGCTGAGCGCGCTGAAACGCAGCTCGGACATGATGCAGGCACAGCTCGGCAAGCGCTCCGGCGGCTGGGGCGAGTTCTTCTCCACCCACCCGAACACGCTCGAACGGGTCAGCCGGGCGGTAGCGCTGGCCCGAGAGGGCGGCGCCAGCGGCGACTATGGCCGGGATCGCTGGATGCGGGCGACCGACGGGCTGATGTACCTGGGGTCCCCGGCCAGCGGGTACCTGCGCGGCCAGGACTTCCTGCATCCCCAGCTCGCGATCGCCTTCACCGCCCCGGCTGGCTGGGTGCTGGCCAACCAGGCAACCCGGGTGACGGCCCAGGGCGACGACGGCGTGCTGGTGTTCGACAGCGGCCGCCAGAAGTACCGCACCTCCGATCCGTACTACTACCTGACGCAGGAATGGCTGCAGGGCCAGGCGTCGATCAACCCGGCGCGCACGACGTTCGCCGGCCTGCCGGCCGCGGTGACGACGGTGCAGGTTCGGACGCAACAAGGCCAGCGCGTGGTGCATCTCGCCGTCATCGAGTACGCGCCGATGCGCTTCTACCGGTTCCAGTTCGTTATGCGCGACGGGCGGGAAACCGGGCCCGTGATCTCCACGCTGCGCAGCTTCCGCCGGCTCGGCGAGGCGGAACTCCGCAACCTGCATCCGTGGCGCATCCGCATCCATCGCGTCCAGCCGGGCGAAACCATCGCCTCGCTCAGCGCCATGATGGTCGTGCCGCAGGACAAAGAGCTGACCTTCCGCGTGCTTAACGCGCTCGATGCCGGGATCCAGGTGCGGCCCGGCGACCTGGTGAAGATCGTCCGCGACGGACCGATGACGCGGTAGCCCGCGGCCGAAGCCCTGACCGCGATCCGGTTTTACGTTATGTAGATGTTCTCGGGCCTAGATCGATGGTCGTGGCCCGGGACTTGCGTTGCAGATCGGGCAAGACGCATGAACCGAAGCAGAAGCGCGGATTCACCGATGCAGCCCCTCTCCGTGTCGCACACCGAGACACCGTCGCCTGTGCCATCCCGGCACCGGATCGCCGTTCTGGTCCCCTGTTACAACGAGGCCGCGGCCATCGAGCAGGTGGTGCGCGACTTCCGGGCCGCCCTGCCCGAGGCGACGGTCTACGTCTACGACAACAACTCCACCGACGAGACCGTCGATGTCGCGCGCGCCGCCGGCGCCGTGGTCCGCCACGAGCGCAATGCCGGCAAGGGCAACGTGGTCCGCCGCATGTTCGCCGACGTCGAAGCCGACATCTACGTGCTGGTCGACGGCGACGACACCTACGACGCGCCGGCCGCGCCAGCCCTCGTGCAACGGCTCGTCGACGATGGCCTCGACATGGTCACCGGTACTCGCGTCGCGTCCTCGCAGGCGGCCTACCGCACCGGGCACCGCTTCGGTAACCGGCTGCTGACCGGGCTCGTGGCCTTCAGTTTCGGCAGCGAAGTCTCCGACATGTTGTCGGGCTATCGCGTGTTGTCACGACGCTTCGTCAAATCCTTCCCGCTGCTGTCCGGCGGCTTCGAGATCGAAACCGAGATGACCGTGCACGCGCTGGAGCTCGGCATGCCGCAAGCTGAAGTCGAGACCGACTACCGCGAACGGCCAGAAGGTTCGGAGAGCAAGCTGAACACCTACGGTGATGGCCTGCGGATCCTGGTGACCATCGTGCGCATGCTGAAAGAGGAGCGCCCGCTCGCGTTTTT
>CAZVLI010000850.1:0-2209 GCA_964627965.1 uncultured Rhodospirillales bacterium | reverse complement strand
GGTCATTACCAGCACGTCCACCGCGTCGCCCTTGCCGGAAAGGTTCAGCCGCTGGTGCACGCCGAACCGGTGCTGCTCGTCGACCACCGCCAGGCCGAGGTCGCGGAAAGCCAGGTCGGCCTGCAGCAGCGCGTGGGTGCCGATGGCGATGTCTGTACGGCCGCTGGCGAGACCGTCGCGGGCGGCGGCCCGTGCACTGCCGCGTTGCGCGCCCAGGACGAGGTCGACCTTGATGCCGGCGGCGGCGCACAGCGGCGCGAGGTTGGCGAAATGCTGCCGCGCCAGGATCTCGGTCGGCGCCATCAGCGCCGCCTGTGCCCCGGCCTCGACCGCGGCCAGCATGGCGAACAGCGCCACCACCGTCTTGCCGCTGCCGACGTCGCCTTGCAGCAGCCGCAGCATCCGCGCCGGCGCGGCCATGTCGTCGAGGATCTCGCTGATTGCCTCGTCCTGTCCGACGGTGAGCTTGAACGGCAGCTTCTCGCGCAGCCGATTGCGCAACCGGCCGTCGCCGATCAGCGAGCGACCGCCGCGCTTGCGCATGTGCTGGCGGATTAAGGCCAGTGCGAGCTGGTTGGCCAGCAGCTCATCGTAGGCGAGCCGGGCCCGGGCCGTCGCTTCCGGCAGCAGTGCCGCGTCTGTCTCCGGCCGGTGCGCGGTCTTCAGCGCGTCCAACCAGCTCGGCCACTTGTTCTTCTCCAGCCAGGCGGCGTCCTGCCACTCCGGCAGTTCTGGCGCCGCCGCCACCGCCTGGTCGACGGCACGGCGTAGCAGCCGGGGCGTCAGCCCTTCGGTCAACGGATAGACCGGCTCGAAGGGCGGCAGGTCGGCGAGTTCATGCTCGGCCAGGATGTAGTCGGGGTGCGTCATCTGGAGCCGGTCGCGGAAGCTTTGCACCCGGCCGCTGACCAGCCGCGTCTCGCCGTCGGGCAGGACCTTGAGAAGGTAGTCCTCCTTGGCGTTGAAGAAGACGAGATCGATCGAGTCGCTGTCGTCGGCGCAAACCACACGGTAGGGCAGGCGCCGTGTCCGCGGTTTCTGGTGCTGCATCACCGTCACCTTGAGCGTGCAGGTCATGTCCTCCGGGGCGGCGCGGATCGACGGTGCCAGCCGCCGGTCGATGCGGCCGGTGGGCAGGTGCCAGACGAGATCGACCAGCATCGGCCCGGCCACCCGCTCCACCAGGGTCGCGGTGCGCGGGCCGACCCCTTTCAGGCCGGTGATCGGGCGAAACAGCGGATTGAGAATCTCCGGACGCATCGAGGGAGTCTTAGCAGGCCGGAGGGCGCAAGTGGACGCTGACAAGCCGCCTTCGTGCGGGCTATACGGGGAGCATGGACGATGATCTCGACATTCGACGCAAGCGGCTGCTGTATCGGAGCTGGCATCGCGGCACCAAGGAGCTGGACCTGTTCATCGGCGCCTTCGCCGACGCGCACCTGGCCGAGCTCTCCGAGGACCAGCTCGACCGCTACGAGGCGATCCTCGAACGTGACGAGACCGACATCTACAGCTGGCTGTCCGGACGCGAGCCGGTGCCGGCGGAGATCGACAACGACGTCATGGCGATGATCCTCAGCTACGACTTCGAAAAAACCAGCCGGTGATCGACGCCGCCCGGATCGTCTCGGGCAGCGGCCCCCTGACCCTCTCCGGCGTTCCGGAGGGCGAGGACGCGCGCGTGCTGGCGGCGCTGGCGACCGAAGGGCCGGTGCTGCACGTCGCCCTCGACGACCTGCGGTTGTCGCGGCTCGCCGGCGCGGTGCGCTTCTTCGCGCCTGAGATCGAGGTCCTGACGTTACCGGCCTGGGACTGCCTGCCGTACGACCGGGTCTCGCCCAAGTCCGACATCGGCGCGCAGCGGATGCGGGCACTGAGCCGGTTGTTGCAGCCGGCCGAGCAGGGCGGCCGCCTGCTGCTGACCACCGTGAACGCCATCCTGCAGCGCGTACCGCCGCGCGACGCCGTCGGCGGCGCCAGCCTGGAGGTCGAGGTCGGTGGCGAGGTCGACCTCGACGCGCTCACCGATTTTCTCACGCGCAACGGTTTCACCCGTACCGGTCAGGTCATGGAGCCAGGCGAGTACGCGATGCGCGGCGGCATCGTCGACATCTTCCCGCCGGGCGTGGAGGCAATAACCTCGAAAACTTACAACTATGACAATTTGGATGTAACAGTTGTAAGTTTTCGAGGTTATTGCTTCCTCCCA
>CAZVLI010000849.1:0-2215 GCA_964627965.1 uncultured Rhodospirillales bacterium | reverse complement strand
TTGGTTATGAAACTCCTTCGGCAATGCTTGAGGATTTCAGGATCGACAAAGCTCATACAAACGACTCAGGCGTGTCGCGGCAATCGGAGAGCGCCGCTGGATGTAATGGGGCGCGAAACTGGTTGATCTGTCCACAGCGGCCGAGATGGGGTGGTTTGACGCTGGCGAGTTAAGCGCAGCTTTAGTATCGACGAGCGGACGACAATGGGAATGTCGTCAAAAGACAGAGAATTGCGTCGGTTTTTTGGAGGATCGGACCGACTCCGTAGCGACCTGACGCGGGTAGGGCGTGCCGATGTGCGATCTGTGTGCAAAACGGTCCGCCTCAGGGTCTGCGACCAAAGATGCTTAACCCTGCTCGCCATCGGGTTGCGCTTGCGCATCCGGCGACTTCCTGCGGCTGGGAAGACGACATAGACACGCCGTCCATCGTCGAAGACCGAGACCGGCCGCCAGGGCGGCGTGTCGCCCTGCAGGCCATAGCGGTAGTGCCGTTCGGCCTCGGGCGGGATTGCCGGACGCCGGAGGATCGGGGCGCGGGGCATTGATCGCACCTCCGGGTAGGCCCATGCAACGCTGGGCATCCAGGTGTCTTCGTTCGCGTGCAATTCGATGTGATAGGTGCGTCGTTCGGTGTTGACGACGAGGTTGGTGGCGATGTCTGGGCGCGTGGGCTTGACGAGGATATGGACGCGCTCGGTGCGGCCCGACCCGCTGGTGGTGTCGCCGATGATCCAGCGCGTGGTGTCGCCTGCTGCGATCGGGCCGGGACCGGTCAGTCGCTCACCTGGTTCGAGCGCAATATTGGTGATCTGCCCGGGTGCGGCATAGATCTGGTAAAGCGCGCCCTCGCTCCACGGAAATACCTGCATCGCATTGTAATAGCCTTGCTGTCGGGGCTCGACCCTGGCGGCGGCATTGGCGGCGATGATGCGCGCTTCCGGTGTGTCAGCTTCCGGATCGCCACCGCGGGAAGGCGTCCATGGGGGCGGCGTGTGGACCGGGCGAGGTGGCCCTTCGCCGGGAGCGGTGCCGGCGGCGCCGCAAGCGCGGGGACGTTGTCGTCATAGGCGATTTCGGGCGGTCGTTGTCCCGTGCAGGCGGTCAGCGCGGTGGCTGCGAGGAGAACAACGGGAATGGACGGCAATCGGCTCATTGGGCGCTCTCCCTCGACCAGTTGATGGCGTGGACATAGACGCCGTGCGGGTTGGCTCGCAGACGCTCGGCATCGCGCTGTGGCTGGATCACGACGCTCAGGATGGCGGTCCAGCGTTCGGTGGCAGCGAGTTGGCCGTTTTCATAGCGCTGCGCGATCCAGGCGACACGGAAGTTCGACTCTGATGCACGGATAACGCTGGAGACCTCGACGGAAACCTGCGTGTCGCCGACGAGGGCGAAGGGATCGTTCAAACGGGCATGGTCATTCAGCGCGACGGCGCCGCGATCCGTAGCGAAATCTTAGGCACGAAGCCAGTTCTGGCGCAGCACGATCGGATCGGCCGGGACCTGCCGGACGTTCTCAACGAAGCGGGCGAGGTGCCAGGCGATCTGCGGATCGGTCGGGCGATACTCAGCGAGCGCCGGGGCGACGGCCTGTGCCGCACCGAGACTGTCGACCTCGACCACGAAAGGAACGACGCTGCTGCGCGTCGATTGCCAGGTCAGCACCGCGCTGAGCCCGGCGGCCAGGGCGAGGCAGCCGAGCGGCATGAGGCGCCAGTTGTGGGCCTGGACGCGGGCGGAGCCGATGCGCTCGTCCCAGACCTGGGCTGCCTTCTGGTAGGGGTGACGGGCTCGGGCGTGGTGCCGTATCGGACGCTGGGTCGTCGGAACATCAGGAGGACCTTTCGGAGAGGCTGACGACCGTGCCGCCACCGCCATGATCGCCGGAGCGGAGCGCATTGGCGGCCGTCGACAGGCCGTGCTGTAGGGATTGCTGGCGCTGCATCCGCCGCGCCCAGTCGGGCGGGCCATCATTCGCCGGGGCGGGCATGGTGCTCCCCGCAAATCGACCGCCTGTGGCTGCATAGGCGGTGCGGGCGCCGGTCCTGGTGCCGTCCGAGATCGCGCGCCGGAGCGGGCTGAACGCGGCGACGGCACCGGTCTTGCCGATAGCGGCCACGCCGCCAACAGACTTGCCCAGTGCCGTGCTGCGCGATGCGGCGCCAAGTTGATAGGCGGTGGCGGTTCCGCCGCCGACCGCGCTCGCGCCACG
>CAZVLI010000848.1:0-2224 GCA_964627965.1 uncultured Rhodospirillales bacterium | reverse complement strand
ATGAGAAGAATGTCGATGACTGCCACATTCCGAATAAGGACACGTTTCTTCATCTAAAGAAGGCGGAGTTGCCGGACGGATGGCATGCCAAGTCTGAGTACAAGGAGCGCGAAAGGAGAAGCAAGAAGAATGACTGAAGATGTTGAGGTGATGTCGGGTGAGGCCAAAGTGACGTGAGCCCCTGAATCTCCTCCATGAATGAGTAGAGTCCGTCGACGGAGAGGAGACGGACGATGCGGGCATCGAGGTTCAGAGAGGAACAGATCATTGCCATCCTGCGGGAGCAGGAAGTTGGGGCGATGACGGCGGACGTGTGCCGCAAGCACGGCATCAGTGACGCGACCTTCTACAAATGGAAGTCCAGGTACGGCGGCCTTGAGGTGTCGGACGCCCGACGGCTGCAGCTCGGTGCGCTACCTCAGCTGTCGGCCCGACGAATAGGCCGTGCGTCGCCGGCTGCGCGAACTGGCTGGTGAACGCCGGCGTTTCGGGTATCGCCGCCTGCTTGTGCTGCTGCGCCGCGAAAGCGTGGTGGTGAACCATAAGAAGCTCCGCCGGCTGTATCGCGAGGAGCGGCTGCAGGTGCGTCGCCGTGGCGGCCGCAAGCGAGCGCTCGGCACCAGGGCACCGATGACCGTGCCAGTGGCGGCGAACCAGCGCTGGTCGCTCGACTTCGTCAGCGATGCGCTGAGCGACGGCCGCCGGTTCCGCATCCTCGCCGTGGTCGACGACTTCACCCGCGAATGTCTGTGCCTGGTGGCTGACACATCGCTATCTGGTCAGCGTGTGGCCCGCGAACTCGATGCCGTCATCGCGGTGCGCGGCCGACCGGCGACGATCTTGTCCGACAACGGCAGCGAACTGACCAGCATGGCAATCCTGCGCTGGTGCCAGGATACCGGCATCGGCTGGCACTACATCGCGCCCGGCAAGCCGACGCAGAACGCCTTCGTGGAGAGCTTCAATGGCCGGCTGCGCGACGAACTGTTGAACGAGACACTGTTCGGCTCGCTCGCTCATGCTCGCGTCACCCTCGCGGCGTGGCCACGGCTGTCCGGTTAAGTTTCAGGGCCATTGGAGTTGCATCTGGTTTGGGTGTGATAGCGGGTCTGGTTGCGGACTGAGCAGTCGGTCGATGCGGCGCCGGTGCATCAGGTTGGCGCGTACCAGCCTGGCGAAGGCAAGCGGGCTTTGGATGACGTCCTGTGTGGCCTGCGCCAGGCGCAGTTGCAGGAAGGCGATCAGCGCGACCGCGATCTGGATGCGCACGGCGTTCTCCGAGACACCGACGAACCTGGTGATCTTCAGCGCCTGCTTGACCCAGCGGAAGAACAGCTCGATCGCCCAGCGGCGCTTGTAGAGGTCGGCGATCTCCCGGGCGTCGGCGTCGAGGTCGTTCGACAGGATGCGCAGCACCTTGCCGGTCTCGGTGCTGACCCGGACCTCGCGCACGGCGTTGCCCATCGGGTTGTCGCGGCGGTTGGCCTGGCGCGCCGGCAGGAAGCCGATGCGGTCGGAGAGGATGTCGCTGCCCGGCGGCAGCGGCAGGTCCTCGACCGCCTGCAGCGGCGTGTTCTTCTTGAACCGGGTGACGATGCGGCAGGCCTGCCGGTCGAGCTTGGCCCACCAGGCGAAGTCGTAATAGCCGAGATCGAAGACGTAGGTCGCGCCGGCCTCGATCGGCATGCCCTGGGCGACGGTGATGTCGTTGACCTTGGCCGGGGTGACCTGGGCGTAGATCGGCCGGTCGGCATCGGCGTCATAGGCCACGTGCAGCTTGGCGCCGCAGACCTTTGCGGCGAAGCGCGCCCATTGGCTGGCGGCGTTGAGCCGCAGGCCGGTGGAATCGATCAGGTAGGTGGTCTCGGCGAGCTTGCGCCGCAGGCCGCGGTGCGCCCGCTTGCTCAGCAGCGCGAACAGCTCGGCGAACAGCGCGCTCGGGCGCAGCGCATTGGCGTCCGACAGCGTCGAGCGCGCCACTTTCCTGGCGCCGAGGTGATACAGCCGGACTTCGTGGCTGGCCAGGCCGCCGACGATCTCGCGCAGGCTGACGGCGCCGGAGAGCTGGCCATACAGCAGGGCGATCAGTTGCGTCTTCGTGGCCAGCCGGCGCACCCGGTGGTCGGCGCCGTGCTGTTCGACCAGCCGATCGACGTCGGCCCAAGGCAACTGCTTCAGAAGCTGGTGGAAAACGCTATTGTGGTGCTGCATGGCGTTGCCTTTT
>CAZVLI010000847.1:0-2224 GCA_964627965.1 uncultured Rhodospirillales bacterium | reverse complement strand
CAAAGGTAAGACAGCCAAACACGGAGAACTTTTACCACGCATCCCCTGCAGGCTACATCCCCCGACGGTCCTCAAGCAAGCGGCGGCGATCGCGACCATGTTCATCGTGGCACCCGCGAGACGGCCGCGACCCCCGCGGCGAGGGCGGGAAGGAGCAGCAAGGAGACCAACCATGAACGTCGCCACGCAACCGACCGTCGAGCCGGACTACGACGCCATCAAGGCGAAGCAGAACGCCACCTGGGCCGCCGGCGACTACGCCAAGATCGGCACCACGTTGCAGATCGTCGGCGAGCAGCTCGCGGAAACGTGCGACCTCGCGCCCGGCGCCACGGTGCTGGATGTCGCCGCCGGCAACGGTAATGCGACGCTGGCATTCGCCCGGCGGTGGTGCCGCGTGACCTCGACGGACTATGTCGACGCGCTGCTGCGCAAGGGCCAGGCGCGGGCCGAGGCGGAAGACCTGATGATCGCCTTCGAGACCGCCGACGTGGAGAACCTGCCCTACGAGGCCGGCGCCTTCGACGCCGTCGTGTCGACCTTCGGCTGCATGTTCGCGCCGAACCAGGCGCGGACGGCGTCTGAGATGGTCCGGGTCTGCCGCCCCGGCGGCACCATCGGCATGGCGAACTGGACGCCGGCCGGCTTCATCGGCCAGGTGTTCAAGACCCTAGGCGGCTTCGTCGCACCGCCGCCGGGCGTGCAGTCGCCGGCGCAGTGGGGCAACAAGGATTGGCTGCAGTCGACCTTCGGCGCGGCCGGCGCGACGGTCACCGCGGTCGAGCGCGACTTCCTGTTCCGCTACCAGTCGCCGGAGCACTTCATGGACGTGTTCCAGACCTATTACGGCCCGATCCACAAGGCGTTCCAGGCCCTGCCCGCCGACAAGCAGGACGGCCTACGGGCGGCCTTGCTGGGCACCATCGGCCAGTTCAACGTCGCCACCGACGGCACCATGAAGGTGCCGAGCCAGTACCTGGAGGTCGTCGTCACCAAGGCCTAGACGAGCCTTTCCGGCCCGACGCCCCAGCGACGTCGGGCCGGCTTACGGCCGGGGCGCGAACAGCGCAGGTTCGAGTTCCGCGTCGAGGCGCGGCTGGACCCAGTCGAGCCACTGGCACAGCGCCGGGCGGGTGTCGCGCGGGTCGATGATGTCGTGGAAGGCGAAGCTCTCCGCCCGTGGGAACGGCGATTGGCGCCGGGCCAGTTCTTCCTCCAGTTCCGCGCGGCGCGCCTCGGGATCGTCGGCCTTGGCGATCTCGCGGCCGAAGGCCACGGCCACCCCGCCTTCGACCGGCAGCGCACCGAGCTCGGCCGAGGGCCAGGCGATGACGTAGCCATCCGGGCCGTAATGCGCAGCCTGCGCCACACCGTAGGACTTGCGCACGACAATCGAGGCCCAGGGCGAGCGGCTGGTGGCGGCGGCAAGCACCGCCGTAGTGCCGGGGCGGATGGCGCCGGCCTTCTCCGAGTCCGGACCGATCATGAAGCCGGGCTCGTCAACGAAGCTGATCACCGGCAGGTGGAAGTTGTCGCACATCTCGATCAGCCGGCGGACCTTGCGGGCGCCGACATCGGTCATCGCGCCGGCGTAGTAGCGGCAGTCGTTGGCCAGGATGCCGACGCTGTGGCCGTCCAGGCGCGCCAGGCCGGTGATCTGGCCGGGGCCGGCCTTGCGGCCGAACTCGAAGAAGCTGTCGCGGTCCATCACCGCCGCGATCACCTTGCGCATGTCGAAGGCCTGGCGCCGGTCGCGCGGCACCGCCTTGAGGAGATACTCCTCGCGCCGCTCGCGGTCATCGGTCGGGTCGAGCCGCGCCGGCCGCTGCCACGCGTTGTCGGGCATGTAGGACAGGAAGCGCCGGATCTGCGCGAACGCGTCTTCCTCGTCCTTGGCCAGGTTGTCGATCACGCCGTTGGCGAGATGGACCTGCGGGCCGCCGAGGTCCTCCTTGGTCATGTCCTTGCCGAGCGCGCGGGCGACCACGGCCGGTCCGGCCACCAGCACCTGTGCTGTCGGCACCATCACCGTGAAATGCGAGGCGACAAGGCGCGCCGCCGGCAGACCGGCCACCGGCCCCATCGCGGCCGAGGCTACCGGTACCGTCGCGAAGGCCTCGGCGACCGAGCGGAAGCGCGGTCGGCTGAACACCGGATCGCCGACCGGCGCGGCGCTGGCCTTGCCGGACGTGCCGGCCACCGAGCCGCCGCCGCCCTCGTGAAG
>CAZVLI010000846.1:0-2224 GCA_964627965.1 uncultured Rhodospirillales bacterium | reverse complement strand
GTCCAGTCGCACGCGGTACGCGGTCCCCGCGAGGGGCAGGGTCGCCGGCAGCTCGGCGGAGTCGGTGGGCTGGGCCGGCGAGTTTGGCCATTCGGTGATGCTGAGCCCGCACCTGCCGTTCGCCACCATCGACGAGCAGCAGAAGCAGTTCCGTCAGGCGCTTAAAGACAACGGCCACGACTACGAGGCCGACCGCGCCATTCCCGTGGCCCGGCTGATCTCCGTCGCCGACACCGAGGACGAGGCGGCCGAGACGGCCAGGCGCGGCGCGGAGTGGATCTTCTCCACCTACCGCAACGAGTCGAAAAGCGCGAACTATCAGATGAACCAGTCCGGCAACAAACCGGAGGTCACGTCGGTCGACCAGTACCTGAATGACGTCGCGATCTGGGGCACGCCGGAGAAGGTGACGGACACGCTGCACCGGCTGAGCGAGGAGATCGACCTCAACTACCTGATGTGCGCACCGCTCAGCCACTCAAGCTTCATGAACTTCACCGAGAAGGTGCTGCCGAAGTTCGTGTGAGCCGGTAGGGCGAGATGCCCGGGTCAAGCCCGGGCATGACGTATTTCTTTTCTATCCGTCATGCCCGGACTTGATCCGGGCATCCACGCACCGGATCAGATCACCCGCGCGTCCCTGAGCGCCTTGATCTTGGCGTCATCCAGGCCGAGCTCGTGCATCACCTCTTCGGTGTGCTCGCCCAGCGTCGGTGCGCGTCGCGCGATGCCGGGCTTGCTCTCGGTCAGGCGCACCGGGGTGTCGGCCACCGGCGCCGGCTTCGAGAGGCCGGGGTAGTTCACGTCCTTCAGCATGCCAGAGGCCTGCACGTGTGGGTCGTCCAACGCCTGCTGCGGCGAGTAGACGGGGCCGGCCGGGATGCGCGCTTCTTCCAGCGCGTCGATGCACTCCTGCGTGGTGCGTTCGCCGCACCACTTGTTCATCCGCTCCGACAGGATTTCGCCATTGTCGCCGCGCGCCAGGTCGTCCTTGAAGCGCGGGTCGGTGAGCCAGTGTTCCTCGCCCATCATCTGGCACCAGCGTTCGAACTGAATCGGCCCTAGGATCTGGGTGATGATGTGGCCGTCCTTGGTCTTGAAGATGTCGTTCGGGCCGGAGGTCTGGCCGCGGTTGCCGGTGGCGACTCGGTCGATGCCGAGCATCGCCTGCTCGATGATCGCGCCGTTGCCGAAGGTCAGCGCCGTGCGCAGCAACGCGCCCTCGACCATCTGGCCCTTGCCGGTCTTTGCCCGTTCCATCAGCGCGGCGAGCGTGCCGAAGGCGCAGGTCGTGGCGGTGCCGAAGTCGACCCACGGCACGGCCGCCTTGATCGGATCGTCTGGCCAGCCGCCCATGTAGACCGTGCCGCTCATCGACGCGGCGATACCATCGAAGCCGACCTTGGGCGCGTAGGGGCCCTCGTGGCCGAAGCAGGAGACGGTTGTCAGGATAATGTCCGGCTTGATCGCGCACAGGCTGTCGTAGTCCAGCCCCATCTGCTTTAGCACCTGCGGCGGCAGGTTGGCGACCACCACGTCCGAGGTCGCCACCAGCTTCTTCACGATCTCCTGGCCTTCCGGCTTCATCGGGTTCAGTGTGACCGAGCGCTTGTTGCGGTTCATCTGCAGGAACATCGCGCCGGCACCATCTTCGGAGACCGGTGCGATGTAGCGATCCTCCGAGCCCGCCAGCTTCTCGATCCGGATGACGTCGGCGCCGAGGTCGCCGAGCAGCGCCGAGCACCAGGGCCCGGCGATGTAGCGCCCGAAGTCGAGCACGCGGATTCCGTCCAACACGCCGCTCATGAGGTCGTCTCCTTCCCGTTTCGTGCGCCAGTGTACCACTAAAGGAAACTGTACGGGTCCACGTCGACGGCGACGCGGATGGCGTTCGGGATCTCCGCCTCGGCGAGCCACTCGCGCGCGATGGCCGATGCGTTGACGCCTCGGCGCGTGTGCATCAGCAGTCGCCACCGGAACCGGCCGCGCAATAGCCGCAACGGCGCCGGCGCCGGGCCGAGGACCCGGATGTCCGGACCGCGCGGTCCCTTGCGGGCCAGCGCCTGCGCCGTGTCGATGACCTGTTGCTCGTCCGCGCCAGAGACGATCAACGCGACCAGCCGGCCGAAGGGCGGCATCGAGGCGCGCTCGCGCTCCTCCATCTCCTGCTTGATGAAGCGGTCGCGGTCGCCGGAGACCAGCGCCTCGATCACCGGGTGTTCCG
>CAZVLI010000845.1:0-2225 GCA_964627965.1 uncultured Rhodospirillales bacterium | reverse complement strand
CCGATCGGGTGACCCTTGGCCTTCAGGCCGCCGGACGCGTTGACCGGCAGCTTGCCGTCCTTCTCGGTCCAGCCTTCCTTGATCGCGCTCGCGCCCTCGCCGGGCTTGGTCAGGCCCATCGCCTCGTATTCGATCAGCTCGGCGATGGTGAAGCAGTCGTGCGTTTCCACGCAGGACAGGTCGTCGAGCGTCAGGTTGGCGTCGCCCAGCGCCTGCTTCCAGGCCTGCTGCGGCCCCTCGAAGGCGAGGATGTCGCGCTCGGCCATCGGCAGGAAGTCGTTGACCTGCGCCGTGGAGCGCAGGGCCACAGCCTTCTTCATCGACAGCGCGGTGCCGACGTCGGTCAGCACCACCGCGGCCGCGCCGTCGGAGATCATCGAGCAGTCGGTGCGCTTCAGCGGGCCGGCGACGTAGGGGTTCTTGTCGCTCTCGTTGCGGCAGAAGTCGTAGCCGAAGTCCTTCTGCATGTGCGCCAGCTCGTTCACCGAGCCGTTCTTGTGGTTCTTGGCGGCGATCTTCGCCAGCGCGTCGGACTGGTCGCCGTACTTTTGGAAGTAGCGCTCGGCGATCTGGCCGAACATGCCGGGGAAGCTCATGCCGGTGACGGCTTCGGCCTTCACGTAGGAGGCCTTCACCAGGATGTCGCCGACCTCCTTGCTGTTCAGTGTGGTCATCTTCTCCACGCCGACGGCGAGCACGAAGCGGGCGCGCTTGGCCTCGATGGCGTTGATGCCCTGGTAGATCGCGGCCGAGCCGGTGGCGCAGGCGTCCTCCACCCGCGTCGCCGGGCGGAAGCGCAGCGCCGGGCTGGTCTGCAGCACCAGCGAGGCAGCGAAGTCCTGCGCGTCCATGCCGCCGTTGAACGTGCCGAGGAAGATCTGGTCGACGTCGGCCGGCTCGATGCCGGCGTCGTTGATGGCCTCGCTGGCGGCCTCGACGATCAGGCTCTCCAGGTCCTTGTCGTCCAGCTTGCCGAACTTCGAATGGCTCCAACCGACGATACAAGCGGTCATGGCGTTGCTCCTGAATGGGGTGCGTTCGTTGGGCCGGAGTTTACCCCAGCGGTGGGCAGTGGGTCACCCGGCGGGAGTCGGCGCCGCTAGCCCTCGTTCGAGGAAACAGGGCCCCAGCCGCTCCACCACTTCGAGGTGCAGCCGCACGCCATTCGCCATTTGCTCCGCGTAGCGCGCGTAGGCGCGGTCGCCGGGGAGGCGGACGGGGGCGGCCGGGTCGCGGGGTGGGGTGGCGCGCAAGCCGTCGGCCAGCGCGGTCATCTCGGCGACCAGGGTGTCGGTGCCGGCGAAGCGGGCCGGGTCGATCAGCAGCAGGAAGGCGTGGTTGCCGCCGGGTTTTCCCTCCGTCCGGGCCGGGCCGCCGAGGCCGGAGGCCAGGGCCTCGACCAGCAGCGACAGCGCAAAGCCCTTGTAGCCCTGGTCCGGGCCGCCGGCGGGCAGGATCGCGCCGGGTGGGGCGCCGGCAAGTGCCGCTGGATCGTCGGTGACCTGGCCGTCCCCGCCGACCAGGTAGGGGCCGGGCAGGCGCTGGCCCTGGCGCTGGGCGCGCTCCACGGCGCGGTTGCTGGTCGCCGAGGTCGAGGTGTCGGCCAGGATCGGGTGCGGCTTCGCGGGAATGGCGAAGGCCAGCGGGTTGGTCGACAGCGCGCCGGCCCGCGCGCCATGCGGCGCCACGCCCTTGTTCGACGGTCCCGACGCGAACAGCAGCGCCACGTGGCCGGCGTCGGCCGCGCGCTTCACGTAGGTCGCCAGGCACGAGATGTTGGCCGACCGCCGCACCGCCACGGCGACCATCGGGTGATCCTGCAGCCGCGCTTGTGCCAGTTCGAGCGCCTTCAGCATGACCCACTGGCCGGGCAGGCGGTCGGCGTCCAGCACCACCGACGCGCCGTGGTCGGCGACGATCTCCGGCTCGCCGTCGGGCCGCATCGCGCCGGACTCCAGCGCCGCCAGGTAGGCCGGTACAAACTGCAGCCCGTGCGTGTCGTAGCCCAGCAGGTCGGCGTCGATCAGGATCTCCGCCACGGCCCGCGCCGGCGCCTCGGCCATCCCGGCCTTGCGGAACAGGGCGACGACCGATGCGGTGAGTTCGGCGACGTCATAGCGGTTGGTCATGCGTTTCTCCACTCGTCATCCCGGACTTGATCCGGGATCCATGCCGGGGCCAGGTACCGTCTTCGACATGGACCCCGGATCAAGTCCGGGGTGACG
>CAZVLI010000844.1:0-2227 GCA_964627965.1 uncultured Rhodospirillales bacterium | reverse complement strand
TCCTCCCGTCCAGGCACGACCACCGCGGGAAGAGCGGCACGTCCTCGGGGATCGCGCCCCGCACAGCCCCGCCCCCCGCCGGCGTGAAGCGCATGCGCCCGTCTCGGTCGCCGCCATAGGCATCGGTGCGCCGGTTCGACAGTGGCGACAGGAAGCTATGGCCGAGGTAGCCGTGCGCGCTGTGGATCTCGATCATGTCGAAGCCGACCTCGACGGCGCGCCGTGCCGCGGCCTTCCAGGCTTCCACGACCTCGCCGATCTCCGGCACCGACAGCTCGTGCGGCACCAGCCAGCCGTCGTCGAACGGGACCGCGCTGGCGCCGACGATGTCCCAGGGCACCTCGCCCTTGGCGATCTCGCGCGGCGACAGCGGGCAGTCCCCCTCCCACGGCCGGCTGATGCTGGCCTTGCGGCCGGCGTGCGCGAGCTGGATCCCGGCGGCGGCGCCACGCGACTTGATGGCCTCGACGACCTTGCGCATGGGTTCCATATGCGCATCCGACCAGAGGCCGCTATCGCCGTAGGTGATGCGCCCGCGCTGCTCGACCGCCGTCGCTTCGATGATGACCAGCCCCGTGCCACCCATCGCGAACTGGCCGAGATGCACGACATGCCAGTCGTTCAGCATGCCGTCCATGGCGCTGTACTGGCACATGGGCGAGACGACGGCCCGGTTCTTGAGTGTAAGGCCACGAACCTCGAAGGGTTCGAACAGACGGTTGCGCGCCATGTTCAGCCCTCGCGGACGTCTTCCTGGCCGGCCCAGCTTTCCAGCGAAGGCACGTTGAAGTTGACCAGGAAATCGATCTTGGCGAACAGCCACTGGCCGTCGCGCCGCACGTATTCCTCGATGTAGTCGCCCAGAATCCAGCGGCTGACCTGCTCTCCGTCCTCCATCATCGTGCAGGGCATCAGGATCCGCCACTGGCCGGTCGCGTTATCGCCATCGACGTCGATGATGAAGTTCATCGCGAGATGGGCGGCGAACACGATCTGTGCCGAGATGCCGCCGAAGAACTCCTCGATCGCCTTCCGACTGGCGTGATGGCCGAACACGGCGCTGGTCCATACCGCCTCGTCGACGAACAAGGGCCCGAGCTTGTCCGGCGGGTAGCCGAGATCGCAATGCTGCATGTAGATGTGCTTGAGCTTCTTGATCGCCTCGATGGATTCCAGGCGGTCGATACGGGCCTCAAGATCGCTGCTCACGCTCGTCTCCCTTGCTAGGACGTGCCGGCCGGGCGGATCGCCAACGTGCCCGTTGGCTTGCGACTGACGCTGGCGCCGGGGCCGACGACCACGGTGGTGAAGGAGTTCTCGACGATGACGGGACCGGGAACCTCCTCGCCGTCCGGCAGTCCGGCGAAGCCGCGAACCGCCGTGTCGACCCAGCCGACACCCTCGAAGTAGGCCTTGCGCGAAGCCGCACCGGTCGGAAGGTCGGCCTGCGCCGCCAGCGTGCTGAGCGCGCCGTCGCGCAGCCGGCAACTGACCCGCGCCGACCAGCCGATCACCTCGATCTCCGATTCTTCGTCCATGATCGCGAAGACTTCCTGATGCGCGGCATGGAAGTCGGCGACTAGCTGGCGCACATCGGCGTCGCTTGCGAAGTGCCCCTCGCGCAGCGGCACCTCGATCTCCCAGACCTGATGCGGATAGCGGGCCTCGGCGGTGAAGGCGATGTCGGTCGCGATGACCTCAGTGCCGGCGCTGGCGGCAAAGGCGTCGCATTGCCTGCGCAGGTCGTCGAGCACGACGTTGACGGCCTTCATGTCGAACCGGTCCGACGTGGTGAACTGCGTCGCACGCACCTCGGAGATCAGATCCGACATCAGCGCGCCGGCCGCCGACAAGCCGGCGCCGACGTCCGGGATCAGCACCACCGGACAGTTGAGCCGGGCGCCGATCCGCTCCGAGTTCAAGCCGGCCGCGCCGCCGCCGCCGATCAGCACTGCCTCGGCCGGATCGATCCCCTGGTTGACGGTGATGTCGGCGATCGCCTGCACCATGTTCTCGGTCGCGACCTGCACCACGGCGAGCGCCGCCTCTTCCGCGGACACGCCCATGCGGCCGCACAAGTGGGTCTCGATGGCTCGACGCGCCGCCTCCGGATCCAGGCGCATCGAACCGCCCAGGAAATAGTCGGGATCGATATAGCCGAGCGCGATGCACGCATCGGTCAGCGTCGGCTTGTCGTTGCCCTGGCCATAGGCCGCGGGTCCGGGGA
>CAZVLI010000843.1:0-2230 GCA_964627965.1 uncultured Rhodospirillales bacterium | reverse complement strand
AGGCGCCCTGTGGAAGTACGCCCAGCTCGTCGGCCCGGCCCACAAGGGCGCGGTCACCCACCCCGGCGGCGCGGCGGAGACGCACTGCTACGCGGATATCTAGCCAGAACCGTCACCTCGGACTTGATCCGGGGTCCATGTCGACCTCACGCACGTCATTGACATGGACCCCGGGTCGTTGCCCGGGGTGACGCGGCGCGATTGGCGCCTATCTTCAGTTCATGACCGCTCCCCGCCGCACGCTTCTCACCGGTGCCGCCGCGACGCTTTTAATGGGGGCGACGCCGCGGATGACAGACGGGCCGTTCTATCCGCGCGAACGGCCGCACGGCGACGACGCCGATCTGGTCAATGGGCCCGACGTCGTCGGCGACATCCTGCATCTGGCCGGGCGCTTGCTCGATGCCAACGGTCGGCCGGTCGCCGGAGGTGCAATCGAGATCTGGCAGTGCGACGGCTACGGCACCTACCTGCGCGAAGGCGAGATCGATCCCGGCTTCCAGGGTTTCGGCCGCGCGATCTGCGACGGCGAGGGCCGCTTCGCCTTCCGCACCATCGTGCCGGTGCCCTATTCGGGCCGGACGCCGCACATCCATACCAAGGTCCGCGTGGGTGGCGAAGCGCGGTTGACCACGCAGCTATTCCGCGACGGCCATCCGCAGAACGCCGACGACTTCCTGTTTCGCCGGCTCAACGAGGCCGAACGGACGTCCGTGTCGATGCGCCTTCAGGCGCGCAACGATGCCTATGCCACCGATGTGACGTTGCACCTGCCGGGCTGATCTCTGTGCTAGGCTGCGCCGACCGCAGCCACATTCAGAGGACCGCCCATGGCTCGCATCGCGCACGCCGGCTTCATGCATGAAACCAACACCTTCGCGCCGCTGAAGGCGACGTGGAACGACTTCGTTCGCGCGGAAGGCTTTCCGGGCCTGACGCAGGGCGACGCGATGCTGGAGGTGTTTCCGCCGATGAACCTCGGCACCGGCGGTTTCATCAACGAAGCGCGCGACCTGGGCCACGAACTGGCGCCGATTGCCTGGTCGGGCGCGGTGCCGTCGGCGCACGTGACCGAGGAAGCCTTCGAGAACATGTCGAAGATCATCCTCGAGGGGCTGGCCGCGGCGGCGCCGTTCGATGCGGTCTACCTCGACCTGCACGGCGCCATGGTCTGCGAGCACCTGGAGGACGGCGAGGGCGAGCTGATCGAGCGCGTCCGCAAGCAGATCGGCGACGAGATCCCGCTCGTGGTCAGCCTGGACCTGCACTCCAACACCACGGACCGCATGGTCGCGCATTGCGACGGCCTGATCGCCTACCGCACCTATCCGCACCTCGACATGGCCGAGACCGGCCAGCGCGCCGCCCGCTACCTGCACCGGCTACTGGAAACTGGCACGCGGCCGGCCAAGGCGCGCCGGGCGCTGCCGTTCCTGATGCCGCTGACGGGCCAGTGCACGATGGTCGAGCCGGCGATGGGCACCTACGCCAAGGCCGACGCGTTGGTGGAGGAAGATGGCGTGGTTCACGTCTCGTTCACGCCAGGCTTTCCGCCGGCCGACATCTGGGATTGCGGTCCCGTCGTCGTCGCCTACGGCGAGGATCAGGCCGCCGCGGACCGTGCCGCCGACGCCCTCTACGAGCACATCATGGCCGAGGAGAAGCTCTGGCAAGTGCCGTTCCTCACCCCGGACCAAGCCTCGCAGAAGGCCATCGCGTCGAACGCGCATCGGCCCTTCGTGCTGGCGGACGTGCAGGACAATTGCGGCGCCGGCGCAACGTCGGACACGACCGGCCTGCTCGCCTCGCTGATCGCGAATGGGGCCGACCGGGCCGTCGTCGGCGTGCTGACCGATGCGGAGGCGGCGGCGCAGGCGCACGCGGCCGGTCTCAACGCCGAGGTGGAGATCACCGTCGGCGGCAAACTGTTCACCGAGGGCGATCCGCCGCTGACCAAGACCTGGAAGATCACCGGCCTGTCCGACGGCCGCTTCACCTGCACCGGTCCGTTCTACAAGGGCGCCAAAGCCTCGCTCGGGCCGATGGCGGTCCTGACGCATGGCGGCGTGTCAGTCATTGTCGCGACCAACCGGATGCAGGCGGCGGACAAGGAGATGTTCCGCCATATCGGCGTGGAGCCGACCGAGCAGAAGATCCTCGGCCTGAAGAGCGCGGTGCACTTCCGCGGCGACTTCACCGACATCGCCGAAGAGATCCTGGTGGTCGAGGC
>CAZVLI010000842.1:0-2235 GCA_964627965.1 uncultured Rhodospirillales bacterium | reverse complement strand
AGGAAGAGGCGCACGACTATCGCTACTTCCCCGACCCCGACCTCCTGCCGCTGGAGTTCGACGACGCCTTCGTGGAAGCCCTGAAGGCCGACCTGCCGGAACTGCCGGACGAGAAGAAGGCGCGCTTCGTCGAGCTGGGCCTGAAGCCCTACGACGCCGGCGTGCTGGTGGCGGACAAGGAGTCGGCCGACTTCTTCGAGGCGGTGATGGCCGGGCGCGACCCGGTCCTGGCGGCGAACTGGGTCACCGGCGACTTCTTCGGTTTCCTCAACAAGTCCGGCAAGCCGATCTCGGACTCGCCGGTCGGCGCCGACGCGCTGGGCGGTCTGCTCGACCGCATCGCCGACGACACCATCTCCGGGCGCACCGCCAAGGAGGTGCTGGAGGCGATGTTCGAGAACGGCCAGTCGGCCGACGAGATCATCGAGGCCAAGGGCCTGAAGCAGGTCTCCGATACGGCTGAGATCGAGCGCCTGATCGACGAGGCGATCGCGGCCAGTCCGGACAATGTCGAGCAGTACAAGGCCGGCAAGACCAAGGTCATGGGCTGGTTCGTCGGCCAGGTGATGAAGGCCACCGGCGGCCAGGCCAACCCGAAGGTGGTGAACCAGATACTGAAGGCCAAGCTCGACAGCGCCTGAGCGCCGTCCGTGCTAGCCTCGCCCCCTACGGGCCCGTAGCTCAACGGTTAGAGCCGGCCGCTCATAACGGTCTGGTTGCAGGTTCGAATCCTGCCGGGCCCACCAGCCTTCGCTCGCGGCAAAGGCGACGGCGGGCCGGTTGCCGCGAGCTTCGGATCGGCACGCCATCACCTCATCCAAATTCCCTGTCTGCCTAGTTTCTGAGCAAGAACACTTCCGCTTTCACGTTTCGTAGCGGCGGACGGCGATTCTTGTTTGCCGGCTATGTCAAACCAGTTAGCGTCGTGACCAATCAGGTACCGGCGGCAATGCACGGTGCCAACAAATGGGGAAAGCAATGAATCGGATCCACGTCCTCGCGGCGGGTGCCGCGCTCGCATTCGGTCTCGGTATTTCCGGCAGTGCGCAGGCGACCGCGATGTTCGCGACCGCCACTCTCGACGTTCTCAACGACGGCGCCTTCACGCCGGTCCCGAACGGTCTTCGATATGAGACCGACTGGCTCGCGCTCGACGGCGGCCCGGTGACGGTGAACGACGGCGACACGCTCACCATCGATATCGACTTCGTCGGTGGGCGGCTGATCATGGTCGACCTGGACCAGCCGCCGACCGAGCGGCTGCAGTGGATTCGCCTGCGCTCGACGCTCGACACGTCGTTCGGCACGACCGGTAACTCGGGCGGGATTGTTTCCGATGTCGAACTGCTGGGCGTGACCGGCGACTTCGACAGCGGCGAGCTCGCCAACAATCACATCTGCAACATCACCGGGGCGGCCGGTGTCGTCTGCCAGGCGCCAAGCGGCGACACCTGGGGCGACATCACCGATGGCGCGATCGCCTTCCGCGGCATGCGCCTGACGTTCGATCCGACGGCGAGTTCGGTCGATGTCGACCAGGTGAAGTTCCGCATCGTCGCCGACAATGTCGACGTGCCGGAGCCGGCGACGCTGGCGCTATTCGGTCTCGCGTTGGTCGGGATCGGCGCGGCGCGCCGTCGGCGGCGCGCCTAGCCCCGCGCCCGCAGCTCGCTCACGAGGCGGGCATTCTCGATGGCGATGACGCTCTGGCTGGCGAACATCTGGGCCAGTTCCAGAGCCTTGTCGTCGAACGGGCGCACCTGCTGGCGGTAGATGGTGAAGGCGCCGATCAGGCGGTCGCCGGCCAGCATCGGTATCGCCGTGAAGGAGCGCGCGCCGCCCAGGTTGGCGGTGGCGTCGCGCAGCGGCTCGCCCTGGCGGTAGACCTCCTCGGCGAAGACATCGGCGATGTTGACCGCAGCATGGCTGGCGACCATGCGGCCGAGCCCGGTGGTGGCGACGATATCGCCGTAGCCCAGGGTGGTCAGAGTCACGAAGCTGAAGTAGGTCTTGTCGATCAGGCCGTGCTCGCCGCCGTCGGGCATCTTCAGGTCGATCGCCAGTTCGCGCCCGTAGCGGATATCGACCCCGTCATGCCCGGCGGCCCAGGTGTTCAGCACCGACGGGATGTCGTTCTTGGCATGGCCGGCGGCAAACAGCATGCCGGGCACGGCCAGCACGTCGGTGACGCCCTGATCGGCGAGTTTCGCAAGCCCGTCCTTGATCACCGGGGTG